>CBDUII010000395.1:0-2638 GCA_965367285.1 uncultured bacterium | reverse complement strand
AAATTAATAATCTATAGTAAGATATCTGTTCATTTAAAAATCTTCATCTGGCATGGAAAAAGGATCAAAAAGGAAAACGTTACAGAAACAACGTTCTCTCATTTAATTTTAAACTGGAAAGAGAATTAATATTATTACAAGAAGAACTTTTAAATAAGACCTATCTGCCAGGGAAATACAGAGAATTCACTATTTATGAAAGAAAACCGAGGAAGATCAGCGCTGCTCCTTTTATGGGAACGAGTGTTGTGTGGGAGCCTGGGAACGAGTAGAAATTCTTTAACTTTTGGAGTGCATCGAGTGTCTCGATGCGAATTTTAGATTTTGGAGTGCAACGCCTCCTGCCGTTGCGATTTAAAAATGCGAGGGCGCATTTTACTCCATAAGGTAGAAATGAAAATGAATAAAAAATATTTTCCTTACATTTTTTTAAGCTCCTTCGCGGAACGAACTTTGCTCCCTGTTGTTATTGTTATCCTGCTTTCTTTCCTTTTTCCCGGTATATTCCGTGACTGGGAAGCAAAAACACTTGATTACCGATTTCAATTCCGTGGAAATATCGAAACCCATCCTAAAATCATTCTAATTGACTGTGACGATCCGAGCATGGCCAAATTAGGCCGCTGGCCCTGGAAAAGGGATATCCACGCGCGAGTGATTGATAAACTTAAATCATACGGCGCTGAAGTTATCGCTTATGACATCCTGTTTTCTTATCCCGCAACAGAAAATGAAGACCTGGCTTTGTCCCGATCAACCCTGTCAGCCGGAAATCTTATCTACCCGGTGGGTGCGGAGCTTGGAAGCGCCATGCAACCTGAAGGCACGTGGCACTTAACGAAAAAATCTTCCATTAATAATGTGACAGATAAAAACGATTTTTTTTTCGTTACTGACGCCCTGTTTCCTTTTCAAGAGCTTATAAACAACTCTGCCGGTCTTGGCCATATCGCCTCCCATAGAGATGATGATGGTTCAATTCGTAGAGTTCCCCTGCTGGTTCAAAAGAATGAACGTCTGTTTCCGGCGTTTGCTCTAACGGCAATATTGCAATACCTGAAAGTAAGCAAAGAAAATATCATTATAAAACCGGGCAATGAAATACTCCTGAAAAATGCTGTTTTTCCAGATGAAGGAGTAGAAAAGTCATACCATATTCCAATAAACAACAGGGGAGAAATGCTGATCAATTACGCGGGGCCATGGACAGAAACTTTTCAGCACATTTCCTTTATTGATCTTTACGAAAACAAACACCCGGAAAAAGATTTAAAGGAACTATTCAAAAACGCGTTAGTTATTGTTTCCAATTCAGCCACCGGGTTCGATATTAAACCTGTCCCGATAGAAAAAGATTTTCCAGGGGGAGGGATACACGCTAATATCGCGAACACAATCCTTACCCAAAATTTCATTAAATACCCCTCTGCTTTCACAAATATTCTGATACTTTTTATCATAAGTATCCTGTGTGTCAATCTTGTTTATAATAAGTGTTGGCAGGTTCAACTATTAATCTCTTTTTCGTTATGGATAGGTTACTTATTCCTATCATTCTTTCTATTTAGTTCAGCAGGAGTCGCAATGGAAATATTAAGACCGACATTCACCATTTTTATGAGTAGTTTGATATTTGCTCTATGGTTTGGAAGAAAAGAACAGATAAGGGCGGAAACCCTGACCAAAGAAAAAGAAAATCTGGAGATAGAGTTAACCACGATAAATCAAAATCTAAATAAAAAAGAAGACCAGATTAGCGATCTTAACTATGAACTAAAACAATTAACAGAGAAAGTAAAGGAAACTGAAATTCGGCAGGATACCAGGATTGAAGAGCTGACACGAAAACTGGAAAATGAATTGAAAGCAAAGAATCGATTAAAAGAAAAGAAAAAAGAATTGGAAATAAAATATAAAGACCTTGTTACTCATGACCCGATTAAGAAAGGCACACTCCCCGGAGAACTGGAACCTTTAATAAAAGACTGCCTGGGACATGGGATTGTCTCCCGTAACCCTGAGATGCTGAAACTGTTCCGGCAATTAAAAAAGGCGTCTGAAACAACTATTTCTGTCCTGTTGCTGGGAGCTTCGGGAACCGGGAAAGAACTCTTTGCCAGGGCTGTTCATGCTTTAAGTCCTCGTTCTGACAAGCCTTTTGTAGTAGCGGACCTTACAACTATACCGGATACATTGGTAGAAAGTGAATTATTCGGCCATGTAAAAGGAGCTTTTACCGGAGCAGTCTCGGATAATAAAGGAAAATTTCAAGCGGCTGACGGAGGAACCATTTTCCTTGACGAAATCGGGGAAATGAAGCCGGAACTTCAAACCAAATTGCTGAGAGTTTTACAGGAGGGTGAGTTTAACAGGGTAGGGGATTCCAGGCAGGTCAAAGTCGATGTCAGGATAATAGCCGCTACCAATAGTGATTTAAAAAATGAGATAAAAGAAAAAAAATTCCGAGAGGATTTGTTTTACCGGATTAACGGGATATCCATTAACCTTCCCCCTCTGGCGGACCGGAAAGAAGATATCCTGTTGTTGGCTCATCATTTTGTTCAGAAATATAACATTGAATACAATAAAAAGATTACAGGAATATCGGAATTAGCAACAAAACGGCTTGAAGAACAGC
>CBDUII010000394.1:0-2655 GCA_965367285.1 uncultured bacterium | reverse complement strand
AACTTTTAATTTGTGAAAAATTTCATTAAAATATAATTTAACAATAAAAAATATACACGGATATTGGTGAAAAAATTAATTTGCTTGTGTTTGATCCAATCAACTTTAATTTTTTATACGTAAATATAAATGATTGAAGATAATAAGTCAAGATTCTTAAAGAAAAACACCAAAAAGCCCAGGATGTTACTTGAACGGGCCCGTGAGATTTTACGGCTAAAGCATTACAGTATCCGTACTGAAAAAGCCTATATCGGTTGGATGCGTCGTTATCTTATGTTTCATAATAAACGGCATCCCAGAGAAATGGGGGTACCGGAAATCGAGGCATTTCTTTCCCATCTTGCTATAAACGATAATGTTGCTGGTTCTACTCAAAATCAGGCTTTTAACGCATTGCTCTTTTTATATGAAAAAGTTTTGAATATTTCCTTGAAAAATGAAAAGATTGATGCATTGCGCGCAAGAAAAAAAGTGAATCTGCCTGTTGTGATGTCAAAAGAAGAGGTCAAACAGGTAATTACCCTGATGAAAGGAGAGCGCCAAATAATGGCAAAATTGCTCTATGGAAGCGGGTTGCGGTTGATGGAATGTGTACGGCTCCGGGTTCATTGACCTGGACTTCAATATGAATGAAATTACAGTACGGGACGGCAAGGGGAACAAGGATAGAATTACACTTTTTCCAGAAACCATTCAACCTCTATTGCGTGAACATTTGGAACGTATAAAGCTCATACATGAAAAAGATTTGGCCGATGGTTACGGACGTGTGTATCTTCCATACGCACTGGAGCGAAAATATTCAAATGCAAATAAAGAATGGGGCTGGCAGTATGTGTTTCCAGCCGGCAATATTTCGAGAGACCCTCGGTCAGTGGAATATAGGCGTCATCATGTTGATGAAAGCAGTCTTCAGAAAGCTGTAAAGCAGTCAGCAAGGAAGACGGAAATTACAAAGAAGATAAGCCCACACACCTTCCGTCATAGTTTTGCCACCCATCTTCTTATGGACGGAGTGGACATTCGATCAATTCAGGAACTGCTGGGACATAAAGATGTAAGCACAACTATGATCTATACCCATGTTCTAAGGGAACAAGGCGTTCAAAGGATCAAGAGCCCGCTAAATTTCTAATTGGGTTAGTTTGCAAATCATTTTTGATTTCGGCTTTCCTTCGGAAACCGTCCAATTAGGCTCTCCTTGCCGAATCTACAGAAGGTTCAGTCTTGCAGACTGAATCTCAATGTTTTTAACAGTCCGCAGCATCATGTTTAAGCAAACGTCTGGTTCAATCTACAAGATTGAACCATCGGGTTGGCGATTAAACCATCGGGTTAGCGATTGAATAAAATACTGTTGTCAGTAAAATCATGCCCTCCGGAAAACACAAAAAGATTCAGGAGAAATGGAGAGCTTGGCAAATCACTTTTGGTTGCGGCAACTTGCCGCTTTATGTTGAATAAATTATTTCCCAATACAAAATTCATTAAATATTTTATCCAAGACTTCATCTGAGTAAGACTGTCCGGTTATCTCGTCCAAATAACTTAACGCCTTTGAAACATCAAAAGTAATGAATTCTTCAGAGGCCTTTTTCTCACATGCGTCTATGGAGGTATTAACAGACTCTAATGCCCGGTCTAATAGATTTTTATGACGTATATTGCAAATTATGGTTTTCTCTGTATTCAGCGCGGCCTGACTACTGGTAATTATTTGTTTTATTCTGCTTTTTAATTCATCGACCCCAATATTTTTTCTAACTGATATTTTTAATATCTTTTCCGAAGCTATTCCGGAGATTTCAGATATCCGTTTTGGTTCAACCTTTTGTTTTAAATCTATTTTATTTAATATATAAAAACATTCTTTGTTTTTTTTATTGATGGCTTTTACAAGGGAAATATCTTCTTCAGTTAAATCTTCGGACGCGGGTATTATCAACAAAATAATATCAGCGTTCTCAATCAGCTCGTATGACTTTGCTATCCCTTCGGATTCAATATCATGATTAGATCCGTACTGCAAATCTGTAAAATTGTGTTTTTTTAGCAAAGTTTTTGTCAGGCAATTGGGCGGCAGCCCTTGTGGTTGTGGCCCTGCCACCTTGCTGATCCCTGCGGTATCGAAAATTTTATAAGTCACCCCGTCTAATGACAGCTCTTCTTCAATAAAGTCACGTGTGGTACCAGGATAATGCGTAACAATAGAGCGATTTTTTTTAAGCAGCAAATTAAACAGGCTTGATTTACCGGCATTGGTTCGCCCGGCAATAACTACCTTAATCCCTTCTCTTAAAAGACGTCCGCTGCTATAAGAATCAACTAATGTTTCTATTCCTTTTTTTACCGCTGAAAGTAATTTTTTTATTTCGTTTAAAGATGCGGTTGGGACGTCTTCCTCTGAAAAGTCTATGGACAGCTCCAGTTTCGAAGACACGTCTATAAGAATAGACCTGTGGTTGTCAATCTCATTTGAAACAGAGCCATTTAACTGACTGACAGTATTAAAAAGACCACTATCGGTTTTAGCGTTTATAAGGTCAATTACAGCTTCTGCCTGGGTGAGATCGATGCGGCCATTAAGAAACGCTTTTTTGGTAAACTCTCCGGGCAAAGCCAACCGCGCTCCTTCCTTTAATGTCAAATCAA
>CBDUII010000393.1:0-2717 GCA_965367285.1 uncultured bacterium | reverse complement strand
CATCATTTTTCAAAGATTGCGGAGATAACTGTCCAGTGGAGCAAGTTTCCTTTAGTGATGTCTATGGATTTATTCAAAAACTCAAAGAAAAGTCCGGAATGCACTATAGACTTCCTACAGAAGCGGAATGGGAATATGCGGCAAGGGAAAGAGGTCTGAATGTAAGATTTGGCACTGGAAAAGATACTGTAGGGCCTGATGAAGTAAATTTTAACGGAGAATCATTATATAAAAGAAAATATTCAAGAACCGGAATTTTTAGAAAAAAGAGTGTGCCGGTAAAAAGTTTTAAACCAAATGCACTTGGTTTATACGATATGACAGGCAATGTGTTTGAATGGACATCCGATTGGTATATCATGAACTATTACGAAAAAAGCCCTCGTAGCAATCCAAAAGGACCTAAAAGCGGATTAGAGGGGCCTCCGACCGGATTATTCCGTGTTATTCGCGGGGCGAGTTATTTAAGCACGCCGGTGTAAGTTCGGGTGGATGACAGCAACAAACGAAGGCCAAATTACAGACACAGTGTATTAGGATTCCGACTTGCAAGAATTCCCTGAAAATCGTTATAACTATTTAACCATATAACAAAGGTTTTGCCATGAAGTTTTACTCATTAATAGTTGCCGCATTTTTTATTTTCTTTATTCTTCCACTCGCTTCAAAGGCGTCAGAAGATATGGTATTTATAAAAGGTGGCTGCTTTGAAATGGGAGACACATTTGGGGATGGATCCCCGGATGAAAAACCGGTACATGAAGTATGTTTAGATGATTTTTATATTGGTGAACATGAAGTAACGCAAGGGGAATGGAGAGAGATTATGGGCAGCAATCCATCCTTTTTCAAAAATTGCGGAAATGACTGCCCTGTTGAGAATGTGTCCTGGAACGATGTTCAGGAATTTATTAGAAAACTAAATGAAAAGACCGGAACAAACTACAGGCTCCCTACCGAAGCGGAATGGGAATATGCCGCAAAGGAAAGGGGAAAAAACGTGAAGTTCGGAACGGGAAAAGATACAATCGGCCCTGATGAATCAAACTTCAATGCGAAATTAGAACATAAAGAACCCTATTCCCGGTCAGGAATTTATAGAGAAGAGACTCTTACGGTAAAAAGCTTTTCAGCAAACTTACTGGGATTATACGATATGTCAGGTAACGTCTGGGAGTGGGTATCCGACTGGTATGATCGCGGCTATTATAAAAATAGTCCTCACAGCAATCCTATGGGACCTTCTAAAGGGTCCCATAGGGTGGTTAGGGGCGGTAGCTGGAACCAAAGAGCCAGTACTGCTCGAACAACCTATCGTATTTTCATCAGGCCCAAAAACAAGGACTTCATCTTTGGATTCCGCCTTGCCAGTACTCCTTTTGATAAGAAATTGTGACAGGATAATAAGTAAGAAAGCATAGCAGAAAAAACATTTGCAACATATATAGTAATAAGTGTAGTCTTAATAAACAATGAACAAAAAGCTGATTATAAAATTAGTAATATTTTTTTTCGTCATCTCTTCCCATATACTGCCCATGCGGTTTGTTGTCACAAAAGCCCAGGCCAGGCAATGCTGTGATATGAATTGCGGAAGAAATGTAACGAATAAAATGGCTTGCCCTGTGCAAAAAAAGGTTCAATCCTGCCAGAATAGTTCAATGCAATGCTGCGAAGATAATTGCCTTAAACCTTCTAAATCTGAAATTTCAATACATAAAGGATCATCTTCTCAAAGATTCTCTCAGGAACCTCTCAAACAAATTGCTTTTTCCTATCTAATAGTTTCATTAGATTCGCAACCTTCATTTTTTTCCCAACCATTTGATACTCCAAAAAATAAAGCTCAAAACCACCCTCTTTTTCTGGTCAATTCTGTTTATCTAATCTGATTAACCTTCCTTAAAACATTTAGACAGGATTATTTAGTTATCAGTTGTCAGAAAAAACCTGTACCCTGCACCCCGATCCCTGCACCCTTATCCTACTTATCCTGTCAAAAATTAATTCGCTTAACAGTTTCCCATATAACTATTTGACTGATTATTAGTTAAACTTGCTTTTTTATGGCAGAAAATCTCTGCATATGCAACAGGGCGATAGCCCTATTTGGTTCCGGCCCCTGGCCGGTTTAACCATTTAACCAAAACTGGAGGTTATCTCTTTTGAATAATGTGTTTTTTATACTAATTGTAATATTTATAACAAATTTAACCCCTCTTCCATTAAAAGCAGAGGAGATAGAAACATCTTTGGCGGAGGCAATCAATCTTGAACAGCTTATTTCCCATGCGCTTGAAAGAAATCAAAAAATCAAAGCCGCAAAGATGAAATGGGAAGCCGCTATTGAAAAATTACCACAGGTAACTTCCCTGGACGACCCTGAAATTGGTATCGATACCTGGAATATTCCTTCTAATTTCGATGTTTCAGAAACACGATCCACCATATTCTGGATATCACAGAAATTTCCATTTCCCGGAAAACTTAAATTAAAAGGAAACATTGTTTCCAAAGAGGCTGAGAAAGCAAAATTTCATCTTGACATGGTTATACGGGATGTGATTGTCGATTTAAAGAAAAGTTACTTTGAGCTTATTTATATAGATCAGGCGGTAGCGATTAGTTAAAAATTTAAAACCCTTGCGGAACATTGGGCTAAGAGAGGATCAACAGAGTGATCGATGGAGAATACAACTTTAAATGATGGTTTTAAA
>CBDUII010000392.1:0-2719 GCA_965367285.1 uncultured bacterium | reverse complement strand
TGCTCCAGCGGCGCTTGAGGAAAAACGGTTATGAAATCCATTTCGCTGAAAACGGAGAACTCGGAGTGAAAAAGGCTTTTGAGGTTCAGCCTGACCTGATCCTTATGGATATGCATATGCCTGTTATGGATGGTGACGCGGCAGTGCATGACCTGCGGCAGAAAGGCTACAAGGGCCTTGTGGTGGCGCTAACCGCCTCCGCAATGGTAGCGGACCAGCGGGTAATGATCGATGCGGGCTGCGATTATTTTATACCGAAACCGATCGAAAGGGATTTTGAAAATAGAATTGCCTCTATTTTGGAAAAAGCAAAGTGAATTGCGGAAAAAGAATAAAAGCGCTTTTCAGACTGGTCTTTTGGATAACATTGATTCCCATTGCTGAAGGCGAAGAACTCTTTCTTGAATCCAGGGATGGCAATTACAGGCTAATTCCCGGTGTTGCGCTCCAGTTTCAGCACAGAACCGAGATCAAAGAGAATAATGCGGACACCAGCGGTTTTTTGCTCCGCCGGGGACGCTTAAAACTAAAAGGGCATTTGATTGCCCCGGAACTTGAATATGAAGTGGAATTCGACGTCGGAACTCCTGATCCCGGAGATCCCCGGTTTGATTTGAAAGACTTTTACCTGGATTACAGGAGGGAAAAGTTTCTTCGTATTACAGCAGGTCAATTTAAAATCCCGTTTGGATTCCAGGAATTAACCTCAAGTAAAAAACAGCAATTCGTGGAGCGGTCGTCGGCAAGCGAGGAGTTTGCTCTGGGGCGGGACCTCGGCTTGATGCTCGCGGGATCGGATGAAATGCAGTCTCTGGAGTATTACATCGGCATTTTTAATAGCGAAGGAGATAACAACCTGAGCGCTGACGTCGAAAATCTATACGCGAGACAGGTGGTTATGAACCCGCTGGGAAAGTACAAAGAGGGAGAGTCTAACCTGCAAAGGACGGCGATGTATCAACTGACCGCGGGTCTGGAAATTTTTTACACCCGGGAAACCGTGTCCGGCGACCATTTACTGACGGGAGGAAGTTTCATTGGGTACAAGCATTCCGGGTTTTCCCCTGCGGGCTGAGTATTTTTACCGGGATAACAGGGACGATTCCGTTGTTACGGGAAAAGGCGACGCCCGTGGCTACTACGCTCAAGCCGGTTTTTTTTTAGTTCCCCGAAAGGTTGAAATAGCTCTGCGTCAGTCGCGGATTATTCGTTTGAATGGGAATAACGATGCGGAAGAGCAGGCAGCGGTTCTCAATTATTTTTTTCAAGGCCACCACGCCAAGCTGCAGCTCGAATACACCAGGCAGGTTATAGAGGGAATCCATAAACATTGAAATTCCTATAAATGAACTTATGAAATCTATTTTAGTCGTAGACGATAAGGAGAACATCCGCAAACTGCTCCAGCGGCGCTTGAGGAAAAACGGTTATGAAATCCATTTCGCTGAAAACGGCGAAATCGGAGTGAAAAAAGCCTTCGAGCTTCAGCCTGACATGATACTCATGGATATGCATATGCCGAAGATGGATGGAGATGTGGCAGTGCATGAGTTGCGGCAGAAAGGCTACCAGGGTCTTGTCGTTGCTCTCACTGCTTCAGCTATGGTTACGGACCAGCGGGCAATGATCGATGCGGGGTGCGACAACTTCATCGCTAAACCGATTGAACGAGACTTTGAAAAGAAGGTAGCGGACATTCTGGAAAAAGGAAAGCAATGAAAAAGAAAATCCTGATTGTGGATGACCAGCAAAGTGTAAGGGTGTTATTGCGGCGTTACTTGGAAAAAATAGACTGCGAAGTAGTGGAAGCAAAAAGCGGCGAAGAAGCATTGAAAAAAGTGGAAGCGGAAAATGAGCGGCTGAGTTTGATCCTGCTCGATGTGATGATGCCGGGAATAGATGGTTTCGAAGTATGCAAAAAAATTCGGGAAAATCCTACATTAAGCTCGGTTTACATCATCATGCTGACTGCTAAAACAGAAAGTAAAAGTAAAGTAAATGGATTAGACAGCGGCGCCGATGATTACATCACCAAACCGTTCAATCGAGAAGAGCTTCAAGCCCGGATTCGTACAGGCCTTCGCACAGCCGAGGAGAAAAGAGGCGCCATTAAAGACGCGCTGACTCAGCTTTACAACCGTCACTTTCTCAATACATGGATCTCCCAGGAAGTTGAGAGAGCCAAACGTTACAAGCACCCTTTATCTATGGTTATGCTTGACCTGGATCATTTCAAAAAGGTGAATGACACTTTTGGTCACGATGCCGGGGACGTTGTGCTTGTGGAATTAGCAGGGATTTTAAGAGATCACTGTCGTAAAACAGACCTGCCGGTTCGCTGGGGTGGTGAAGAATTTGTGCTGCTGCTGCCGGAAACAGACATGAAGGGAGCGAAAAAATTAGCGGAAAAAATTCGAATAGCAGTGAAGGGGCACGAATTTACAAAGGCAGGTTCTTTAACCGCCAGTCTCGGAGTTGCCGCCTTCAGCGGCAGTAAAGAGGATTTGCTCAAACGGGTAGACCAGGCTCTTTATCAAGCCAAGGGGAGCGGCAGGGATCAGGTAAAAGTAGTGTGATTTTATAAAAATAGAACGCGGAAAAAACAGATAACGCGGATTAACGCAGAGCGGCAGGGCCGCAACCAAATAGGCTGTCGCCCTGATTCTGCTAACAAAAATTGTGCTAAGCCTTGCATAAGGCGCTGTAAACATCACAACTA
>CBDUII010000391.1:0-2720 GCA_965367285.1 uncultured bacterium | reverse complement strand
TGAACTTGATATGGGCGATCAACTTGGAACCGGGCTTTACGATAACGGTATCGCCGTCCCAGGAATAATTGATCGCATCCTGAATATTGTCGAAATCTGCGAAACCGTTCTGGTCAACAGTATACGTATCCCCAGCGCAGGCAGTAGCGAATAACACACAACTAAACAGAAAAATGGTCTTTCTTATATCGGAAACCGCCTTACCACGCAAACCCTCCAAAACGATATAATTTTGCCGTATTTGCCGTGTACAGTACAGAATCTCACGTAAAAAAAAAAACACCAGAATAAAACCTATGAGAAGCCACTTTACTATTAATTACTTTGCCATTCCACTTCAAATAGGCAAGAGGGTTCCCACGCGTATCAAAATAACTACTGTTAATTATTGCGACAGCGCCGCTCAAGTTCGCTAATGTCTTAACATCTGTTCTTTGGTGGCCATAGCTTTTGCCGCATAAAACGCGAATGTTAAATAAAGCAGGGTTGAACCTGTACAGCCTTAGCCGCACTTCTATTCCTCCTGACTGATTGAACAGATTTATATTTTATAAATATATACCTTGTTCGATACTTTATCATTTAAGAAAAAGTTCAATGGAATATTTTTTATCTGTCAAGTTAGATAAAAACATCTCTTTATTTTGTCTCTTACCGGAAGACTGTGAGGGGGGGGTTAATATTAAGGCTGAAAAAAAGAAAAGAAACAACAAAAGAACAAGAAAGAATTCTTTTTTCTTTCCTAAATATTTCAAGATGGGTTTAAAACACATGATTTGTTTTATATTTATGTATAGGAATTTCAATGCTTATAGATTCCCGCTAAAATCATGCGGGAATCTAACTTGAATTGTTTTCCAAACATTCCGTGTAGATTTTAACACTGTTACTGCTTCCAATTCTATCTGCTCCTGCTTGCAGTATTTTATAAGTGTCAGTTTATCCAGGATATTATTGTCAATCTATCCCCAATTCTTTTATCAGGCGTGACAAATAGGTTCTCTGTATTTCCAAAATTTTAGCGGCCCGCGTGCGGTTTCCTTCAACCCGGGCAAGGGTTTTAATAACATAATTCTTTTTAAAAATATCCTGGGCATCTTTAAGTGACTTTCCTGTTTCAACCGTTTCTGTTTCTGTATCCTGCATGTCTTTAGGAAGATCTTCTATTCTAAGTTCTTTCCCATTTCCCATTACAAGAGCGCGTTCTACCGCGTTTTCCAATTGGCGTATATTCCCCGGCCATTGATAATTTTTAATATATTCAATAGTTTCTTTCGGAACAGAAAAATTGACCGGTACATTTAAATCCATCCGATGCCGTTTGATAAAAAAATAAACCAGCTTGTCTATATCTTCTTTTCTTTCTCTTAATGGTGGGATATTTATCTGAACCACATTCAGTCTATAGTAAAGGTCTTCCCGAAACTTTCCCTCTGAAGTCATTTTTTTTATATCCTGATGCGTGGCGGCTATTACTCTAACATCAACTGAGACCGGCCTGGTTCCACCCACTCGTAAAAATTCGCCTTCCTGTAAAACTCTAAGGAGTTTTACCTGCATGGCAAAAGGCATTTCACCAATCTCATCAAGAAAAAGAGTCCCCCCGTCTGCCGCCTCAAACAGGCCTATTTTTTGAGAGTCCGCGCCTGTAAAAGCCCCTTTCTCATTGCCATACAATTCTCTTTCCATAAGTGTTTCCGGCAAAGCGCCACAGCTTATAGAAACAAAAGGATTTTCCTTTCGTGACCCGCTTTGATGAATCAGGCGGGCAATGAGTTCTTTCCCTGTACCGCTTTCTCCAACTATGAGGGTAGAAATTTTAGAATTAGCCACCTTTAAAGCATTATCTGTTACATCCTTTATCGTCACACTGTCACCAATTATTTCATAACGGCTTTCCAATTGTTTTTTTAGATAGCGGTTCTGTCGGCTGACAACATCCAATTGTTTTGAATTTTCAAAAAAAGTTGAAACCAGTTCTGTAAAGGAACATAGTATTTCCATCTGCTCGTCCTTAATGGGACTTCCGTCTTTTCTGTCAAGAATTTCCACAACTCCGATAACTTTTCCATTTACTTTCATAGGACAGCACGCGATGGATTTTACTTCAGGCTTCATCATTTCACCTGCTTTTCGGCTCCATCTTTTATCTTTATGAACATCTTTTACCAAAAGGGGCTCTCCTTTTTCCGCAACCCAGCCGGCTATTCCCTCCCCCATATTCAGCTCTATTTTTTTCAAATCCCTGGATTTTTCACCTGACGCCATATAAAAGTGGAGTTTTTTTCTTTTTTCATCTACTAATAATAGAGAACTTGCTCTGGCGTCCATTACCCGTGTAGTGATATTAATAACCATCGATACAAGCTGATCAATATTTATTAGACTGTCGGCGATTGAAGAAACACTTCGAAGGATTTCTATTTTTGAATTAAGATATTCCATAATTATGAATCGGCCAAAATATTGTTTCCCCACTATTTTAGTAAATTTTTAAGCCCTTTTCCAGTTAAAAGCTCTTCCGGCATATCAGGCAAAAAATACATTAGGAGAACATTGCGAAGTTGAGTCCGCTGTGATTAGCGAAGCCGGTTCATCCCCACATGTGTGGGGAACACCTGCTGCATGAGTTGAAAGGTCTGATTAAGCGCGGTTCATCCCCACATGTGTGGGGAACACCAGGGGTCAGGGGTCTGGGGTCAGGGGCAAACCGGTTCATC
>CBDUII010000390.1:0-2728 GCA_965367285.1 uncultured bacterium | reverse complement strand
CCACCTGACGTACTCAAACAATTAACAATAAATCGCATATGATGCAGAAAACTGAATGGTATTTAAAGCTAAATCTTTAGATGTAATACCACGCATGGGGTTTGACAGTTAATTTGAATAGAGATTTGTTTCAGTATACTTCCTGACGTCGTAACAAAGTACTATACTGAGTTTCTTTTTCTGGTTTTCGGACAAACTGTTCAGATAGGTACTATGACCTTGAGCGGAATTCATAATGGCCCAGGGATTAATTCTGTTAGGGCCAATTCCAACCGGCCCTCGTCTTCCGCCAGTTCCAAAAGGTATTACTTGATAAAACGAATCAAGCAATAATTCAAAACAACCTGAATCGATCAAGTAAATAATTTGGTCTTGATAATCACGGAATTGTCCATCCTGTAACCAGATTTTGATGTTTCCCAGTGCTTTATTCTTATATTGCTGACTCACAGCAAGACTTTGAAAGCCTTGTTCAATTTTGGTTATAGAAGATCCAGTTTTCTCCTTACTGCTCATTTTTCCCCTTTAGCAAACGAAAGCATATAAATATTTGATTACATGTCGAGAGAATTGGTCGCAGACTAAGACATTAAAACAACTGTAACTTTTCATGATACAATATTGTCACTCTAAACACATTATTAAAATCAGGTAGAAACCAAGCAAGGTTTTTTAAAGATTCACTGAGAAAAGAGAAATTAATTAATGGACTATTACGGATGGATAGTTTTTGTGCACGCTGTATCAGTCGCAGCATTTGTTATGACCATGATCATTATGCAACTGGTTGTTGCTAATGTTATGAAGAGAATCCCGGACAGCCCGGGTAAAAAAGATGGAATAAGCTTTATTCAGAAACGCTGGCTTCCTGTTGTGGATACCATCATTATCATTGTAGGCATTTCAGCGCTGGGCCTTGCTATTGTAAATTACGAAATGATAATCGGCAGCGCTATTTTTATTACAAAGATAATTATAGGGATAATTGCTCTTGGAGCCGCCTACTGCAATCATTTTTATTTCAGATATGCGAAAAGGAAATTAGCGGCTTCCGGAAAAAACCCTGATCGTTTGAAGAAGATTAGCAGGATTATGCCGGTATTTGATAAAGTCGCGTTAATCGGTGGAGTAGTTACCGCGTTAATCGGCTGGTACATAAATCACGTATAACAATAAAGCGGAGAGGCTCCGCAACCAAATGGAGCTTCCGCTCCGGTGAGCTAACAAAAAAACTTGTTCACAAACAAGCTTTTACAGAGTAATAGTATAACGCTGCAAAGCCACAACTAAAAGGGATGGATTAACCACGAAGCACACTAAAATCACGAAGGAATTAATTTTTTATTTTGGCCTGTTTAATCTTGATGGACGGTCATCCATATGAGGATAACAGGATGAACAGGATATATAAAAAATCCTGTCTATCCAGTTAATCCTGTCAAAATATTTTTTTTAGTTGCAGCCAGCTGCACTGTGATCTTTGTGGTTTAATAAAATCATACCAGTTCAACAAAAACTTCGTTAGAAAATAAAATTCCTTTATGAGTCAGTTTCAATACTTCATCATTGTATTCCAGCAACTGTTCATTTTGTAATTTTCTTATTTTCTCTCCAAATTCAGAATCAACACTCTTACCAAACCTTCTCTCAAAATCAGGAAGATTGATTCCTCGGAGCATTCTTAATCCGAGCATTAGAGATTCACCCATGCTCTTCTTTGTATCCAATGTTTCTTTCTCAAAAAGGGGAATCTCTTTTTTATCCAACAGGGTCTGTATATATTTTTCGGGTGATAAAACATTCTTTGACCTTGTTCCGTTAAGATACGATGCGGCGCCCGGTCCGAACCCGAGATATTCATTATTATTCCAGTAAATCTTGTTATGGCGGCATTCATAACCTTTCACGGCAAAATTGGAAATTTCATAATGAACATAACCGGCTTGTGATAAATATTCAACAGCCCTTTCATACATTTTTAATTGAAGTTCATCCGAAGAGAGAGTCAACTCCCCTTTTTGGAATTGATCATAAAATGGAGTCTCCTTTTCAATTGTCAGGTTATAGACAGAAAAGTGATTTGGTTTCAGTTGTACAGCTTTTTGAAGCGTATCTGTCCAAATCTCAAGAGTATGGCCCGGAAGACCAAACATCAAATCGAGGGAAATATTCTCAAATTCCGCTTTCTTCGCCGCAGAAAAAGACTTATAAATATCATCACAATCATGAATACGCCCTATTCTTTTTAAAAGGCCATCATGAAAAGACTGGCATCCCAGACTAATACGATTAAAACCACTTTTTCTTAAGGTTTTTAAATATTGATAATCGACAGTGCCTGGATTGGCTTCGATGGAAATTTCGCAGTCAGATGCAATCGAAAATTTTTTACAGATAAAATTGAGAATATCTGTGATTTGAGCAGAGGATAGAGTTGTAGGAGTTCCTCCCCCGAAGAAAACAGACCCTATTTGATATTGATCTATATTTTTACTTTTTATACCAATTTCTTCTTTCAGAGCAGGGATAAAATCCTTATTAATTCCATTAGCATAAGAATTAAAATCACAATAAGGACATTTTTGTTTGCAGTAGGGAATATGGAGATATAAGGCAAGGTTCATAATTCAAATTATTGGATATTATTCGATATTGGAATTGTGCTGTTTTTCCACTTAACAACTGGGTCTATTAAATCTTTTTTTATAATATTTTGAGCCATGGTATG
>CBDUII010000389.1:0-2750 GCA_965367285.1 uncultured bacterium | reverse complement strand
AGTTTGAACTATACGCTTTTCTCATTTTGCCTCCTTTTTATTCGAAGGAAAATTACAGCAAAATCTAGCTTAACTACCGGTTCAAAGTTTGGGGTCCATTATAGTATTCTCAAGGCTGAACTTGGTTCTGAGCTGATTAATAATATAACGCTGATAAGAAAAGTGTATTCCTTTTGAGTAATTGACAAAACATAAAAAAAAGGGGTCAAGTCTGCCGTTGACTTAGTCAAGCAAATTATCCGTTTTAACTTTTAATTTCTTGATTTTCGTTATCTTTCATCTTAAATACCTCTGCATAAGGGCATTGAAGTGATTGTCCATTTCGTCTTTAATTACCTTAATCTGGCAAATTTTAAAAAGCAAAAAAAAGGTAACCTCAAATTGTTAAAATATGTTTACAAAAGAGTGTCCTCGGACGATTTTCTTATGGGCACTTCCAAAAACTAATTTTTTTGTGATCACAACCCCCTTGATCCCCCTTTGTTAAGGGGGAACAAAATAGATGAAGTGAATTTTTGGAAGTACCCATATGTTATCTATCACAAAGCCTGCTCCATAAACCAAGGCATTCAGCTTTTGCCGCTTTCTCCAGGCGGATAAATTCCTTTTTCATTTTATATTTAAAAAATTCGTATGCTTTCGCGTAACCTTTTTTTACCAGAATCCTATTCAGCATTCTTCCATCAGCCAGGTAGACATAAGCCAGCAGTCTGTTATATTTATCTCTTTTTTCCATATCATATTCCAGCCTGACTTTTTTCCTTTTTACGAGTTTTTTCGTGAATTCAGACGCCTCTTTCCCAAAAAATTCCTCACTCACATATTTGCCGTCTATTTCAGGGGTATTGATACCAATAAGGCGAACCGTTTCATCACGGTTATTTATTTTCACAAAAACCGTGTCCCCGTCCGCTATGCCGGTGCAGAAAGCTAAATCTCCGGCATGCCCTTTATCCACAACAGGAAAAAAATTTAGTGCTATTACTAATGCCAATATCATTTTAATCGTGTATAATTTCAGGTTGCAAATTTTTAATCCCACACAGTGGGTTTAATTCCCCGCAGCTTGCTGCGATTCCATATTTATTTTTACTTTTGATATCCTGCCTGCTTGCAGCGGGGTAGTTCATTAAGATTAAATTTGGTATAATTTTAAAAATCTTTAGACAAGTATCTTTAATCTAAATATTATCATAACTTAATAGCTTTCAACCATCAGTAGTCAGCATTCAACCATTTCTTTTAGCTGAGAGCTGACCGCTAATAGCTTGTTTGACTCAGGAAAACATGAAAGCCTCTGAACTTTTTGTAAAATCACTGGAAAACGAAGACGTAAAATATGTTTTCGGGCTTCCCGGAGAGGAAAATCTGGATGTTATGGATGCCTTTCTCGATTCAAAAATTCAATTCATCCAGACCCGCCATGAGCAGGGTGCGGCTTTTATGGCCGATGTTTATGGGAGGCTTACCGGAAAAGCAGGAGTTTGTTTGTCCACACTCGGCCCCGGCGCCACAAACCTGATAACCGGAGTCGCGGACGCTAACATGGATCATGCTCCTGTTGTGGCTATTACCGGACAGGCAGGCCTTCTGAGGATGCACAAGGAATCCCACCAGTATCTTGATCTGGTTGACATATTTAAACCCATTACAAAATGGAATACTCAAATTAAAAGAGCTGAAATTATTCCTGAAGTTGTCCGAAAAGCCTTCAAAATTGCCCAGACAGAAAAACGTGGAGCCACCCATATAGATTTTCCGGAAGATATAGCGAAAGATCAGGTTGAAGGTGAACCATTGAGACCGCAGTTGCCTTATCCTACTGAGCCGAGCCAGCATCAGGTAAATCGGGCAGTAAAGATTATTTCTGACGCAAAATTCCCGATGATTATCGCAGGAAATGGAGTGATCCGTAATCAGGCGTCAGAAGCGTTAGTTCGGTTCGCGGAAAAATTAAACATACCGGTTACAAACACCTTTATGGCAAAGGGGGTCATTTCATATTCTCATCCACTTTCTTTATTTACAGTGGGACTTCAGTCAAAGGATTATGTCTCCTGCGGCCTGAACAGGGCTGATGTTCTTATTACCATTGGATATGACCTGGTAGAGCTTGATCCGATACATCTGAATCCTGAAAAAAACAAAAAAATAATCCATATTGATACCACCCCAGCGGAAGTGGACTCTTCTTATATCATTGAGGTCGGTGTATTAGGAAATATCAGCAGTTCTCTTGATTTGATAGCGGAAAAAGTTAAACCAAAAGACAGTGCCTATTCATCTACCTTGCGGGAATTCATTTTAGGAGAGATTGAAGAATATGCTAATGACAAGGGCTTTCCTTTAAAGCCGCAAAAAATCATCTCAGACGTCAGGTCTGTATTAAATGAAGACGATATTGTTATTTCCGATGTGGGCGCCCATAAAATGTGGATTGCCCGTATGTATCCAGCTTACAAGCCAAATACATGTATTATCTCAAACGGATTCGCCTCTATGGGCATTGCCCTGCCCGGCGCTATTGCCGCCAAGATTGCTTATCCGAATAAAAAAGTAGTCGCGATATGCGGTGATGGAGGCTTTTTAATGAATTCACAGGAATTAGAAACTGCTATTCGCCTTAAAACCCCTTTTGTTTCACTGATAATAAATGACAACGGTTATGGACTTATCGGCTGGAAGCAGATGATGCACTTTAAGCGCAAAGCGTATGTGGATTTTCAAAATCCGGATTTTGTGGCTTACGC
>CBDUII010000388.1:0-2751 GCA_965367285.1 uncultured bacterium | reverse complement strand
ATGAAAATCGGCTTAAATTAAACCCATTCGCATGGGTTACTACCAACCTTTTTCATGAGATACGTATTTTCGGACAGCTTGGTTATGTGACACCAGAGCTAAAATAATCACCTGCTTTAATCTTATGCCCCAAAGAAAATTGATATGCGTCCATTTCCGGCTTGCCTTCCAGTTGAACCGCGGTAATTAACAAAGATCCGTCTTGTGTGGCGACTTCAATTCCATTTCCCCTTACGTCAAGTACTGAAGCCGGTTTTCCTTCATGCATCTTTATCGGCATTTCAGCTTTTAAGATTTTCAACCTATTATTTTTAAAAAACGTATACGCCCCCGGCCATTTATAGGTTCCTCTTATTAAATTAAATATATCGTTAGTCGAGCTTTCCCAGTTTATCAATCCGTCTTCTTTTTTTAATTTTGGCGCGTAGGTTGCCCTATTATGGTCCTGTTTGACCGGAGTTACCAGGCTTTTTTCTAATCCATTTATTGTTTCTAAAATTTTTTTAGCACCTAATATAGCAAGTTTATCATGCAATGTCATGACATTATCATCAGGAGAGATAGAGATTTCTTCCTGAAGCAAAATATCTCCCGTATCCAGTCTCTCATCCATAAGCATAGTTGTAATACCTGTTTTTTTTTCACCACTAATTAAAGCCCAATTGATAGGCGCTGCTCCGCGATATTTTGGTAGAAGAGAAGCATGCAGGTTGACACATCTAAACCTGGGATAGTTAATTATTTTTAGAGGAAGCAGTTGCCCATAGGCTACTACAATAATAATGTCTGGATTTAAAGATTCAATCGTCTTAAAAACATCATCATCTTTCAAGGAGGGAGGTTGATAGACTGGGATGTTTTTAGATAAGGCAAAACTTTTAACAGGCGGCGGGGAGAGAACTCTGCCCCTTCCTTTTGGCTTGTCCGGCTGACTAAAAACCCCTGCAACCTCATGCCTGGATTGGGAAAGAAGTTCCAGGGTAGGCTTGGCGAAATCAGGTGTTCCCATGAAAACGATTTTCAATGAATATTCTCTCTTTCATTAGAAAAATATCAAGTTAGGCCTTCGGCAACTATTCTGTTTTCTCTATGTCATTCCCGCCCCCATTTTCATGAGGATAAACTCCAGCGGGAATCTATTTTCCAACATTGTAAGAGAGAAAATGTAAAATATTTAATACTCTCCGTAGTAATTTTGACGGTGTGATATTAATGCGCATAACAGGGGGGTGAGCACACTGAAAAGATTGGACCATTTCAACAAAGTTTTTTTGACTTTTTTTGCTCTGCTCGTTTTTCTTTTTGAAGTTTTTTAAATTTTTGTTTCAGCATATCTCTTTTAACTTTACCTAAGTGATCCCAAAAGAGAACCCCATTAAAATGATCTATCTCATGTTGTACTGCTCTGGCTAAAAGACCCTTCAACTCCAGGGTAACTTCTTTTTCATTAATATCCATTCCTTTGATTTCAAGGGCTTCCTGGCGAACAACGTTGGCATATATGCCCGGAATACTTAAACACCCTTCCTCCGCTAATACTTCTGAATTATCTACTGCAGTAACGTGAGGGTTTATAAGGGTAATTGCAGACCCCTTTTCTATTTGGGCGCCAATATCTATTATAAGTAAATTCTTTGACACCCCCACCTGCGGCGCGGCTAAACCAATACCTGACGCATTATACATGGTCTCTACCATTGAGTTGGCTAAATCTACTACTTCATCATCGATATTTTCAATAGGGGCAGACCTGGTCATTAATACTGCGTCAGGATAGTAAATGATATCTATTATCGGCATAATTTTACTATACAATATTTTTAAAATTCTGGCAATTGAAGCTACCTATAGGAAGTTACCTGGAATCAGTGTAGAGTATTTACACTTTCACATCATTGCATCCAGCCCCTTTTTTAAAGCTAATCTTTTTTTATCAAACTTGCTGGTGTCCAAGTTGAACTTGGAACCAAAATGCGATTCCGCTCCAGGTACAACTTGGAGCAAGCAGAAAGATTTTTCATTTTCCCCGTTTTGAATATTATCGGCAAAATAGGCATTTAGGCTCTAAATCCAAAAAACCACACTATATAGTGAATTTTTTTCTTGACAATACTATATATTGTGATACATTATTTGAAATTTTTTAAGTTATTTTTTTACTCTTTTTAGGTTGTGTCTCATGGTAGGTCCTAATAAGAAGAAGGTAGAGTTGAAAGAGATAAATTACATGAGAAAGCTCGCAGGCATGCAGAAGATTAAAATAAAAAAGAGAGAATGCTTAAACTGCGGCAAGATGTTTAAATCATACGACATCGGGCATCGAATATGTGATAAATGCCGTCCAACCTGGCAAGTGATTGCCAGCCACTAAAATCCCAAAAATTCTACAGGTTATTGAATTTTTTGGCCACAAAGGCACAACAGCCTACCACAGGCTGTTGTACTTCTTCTAAGTTAACTTCCCCTACCCCTTTCCAATCCATTTCATTCCAAACAGTTCGCTTTCTAATAAGACCTGTTTCTGTGGGGTAGTATATCCTTTTCCTTTCATTGAAATGTTGTAAAATATCATAGAAAATGACATACTCCCCGACGCAGAGAATCGGGGTATCTAAAACAACTTTATCAATTTTTTCGACGTAGAACGTCGTGGAATTAAACCCACTGTGTGGGATTAATTCCTCAAGCTTTCTTTCTTGCCAAATCCTGCGCGACGATGCATTTGTCTAACAAATGTTTTGTGCCGCGTCC
>CBDUII010000387.1:0-2756 GCA_965367285.1 uncultured bacterium | reverse complement strand
TATTGCAGGAAAGTAGTGCGTCCCCTGAGAGTTTGACATCGAAAAAGAGCTTTCTGCCCAGTTCCGCCTTTTTTTTGTCAAACTTTAGTGGCGGCAGGGGGCCGATATCAGCGGCCTGGACGGTCTGAGCCAGCACAAAAGCTGCTGTAATAACAGCAACCAAACATATAAAGCTTTTATAAAAAATTGCATTACCTGGTAGTGTTTTCATTATTTTAAGCCCACCTCCTTCTGAAAAACTTTTAATAAAAAATAAAATTTATCTATCTCTACACTTCAAAATCTCCAAATTTTTATGTATAATCTTAATCTATATTCTCTTTTTCGCCTCCTCCCTATTTATTTAAAAGTTTTATTTCTCTCGTTCCCAGGCTGGAGCCTGGGAACGAGAATATTGTTATAATTTCAGCTCAAACGACGCCGACTGCGAAGCTCCACCTGATACTTTGACCGATTGTTCCTGCGCTCCAAAAGTAGGATGCCAGGCTATTACTTTGTAAGTTCCAGCCGGCACATTATCAATCTTAAAACTTCCATCCTCTTTGGTCATAGAGTAATAAGGATTTTCCAGTACCAGCATCCAGGCATGCATAAAATTATGGATATCACATTCCATTTTCATCTGGTTGTCTCTTCTCAGTTTGATCTTTTTCTTGAATGTAAATCCCTGATCCGGCTGGCCTATGTTTAAAATGGTCATATTTATACCACCGGGCAGAAGTTTACTCAATTGAACTGTTCCCATATACTCGTAAGTATGAATATTGTGACCTATTGGGTCAAGGTTCACGACTTCCACTTTTTTCTTGTTTCTCATCACGCTAATGTAAGGCAAAAAAGCGCATCCTTTTTGATCAAATTTAAAATCGCTGGTAGGCCATTTTTTACCGGTTTTGATATCCTGAATATATACAACCGCTTCTAATAATTCTCCATTAGAACCAAGTGTCCAGGGGTCTATAATACGCACTCCTGTTCCGCATACTTCAGGATTTTTTTCTTTTATGATTTCTATATGAGGCGGCTTCTCGCCTTTAAAAAATACTTTCCCTTCTATCGTGCCCCCGCCGGAAACAGACCCTTCCTTATATTTAACCCCTTTTCCAGCAAATGCGTTATTTAATAAAAAACCTGTTACTAAGAAAAAAGCTAAAAAACCAAGTAAAAATTTTTTCATTATTTTTTTCCCTCCTCCAAAAATTTTATTTTTATCTTTAGTTTTGATCATAAACCAAGTTTTAGAAAAATAAACTGTAAAGCTAAGTTTATACGTTTAAATTTTTTTATAGTCCTGTTATCCTAATCATTCACCTCCATTTCAAATTTCGATTTTCAACTGACAATCGTCAATTTTTATATTTATCCACCAATAGCGGACATCACCCGTCTATTGGCTGTTGAACCATCTTTATCAAATCGATGAATACCCGGTTTATTCCAGACTACAGACTGAATATGCTCTTTCAAATCCTCAACTGAAACTCCCGGCCTTCTAATAACTGCCGCCAGGTCAACCTGGTTTTCATGCCCCAGGCAAAGATGCAATTTGCCCGTAGCCATTAAACGAACACGGTTGCATGTTTTGCAAAAGTGTTGGCTGACAGCGCTTATAAACCCAATGAATAAACCGTCTCCCTTAACATATTCGTACCATGCTGGTCCCGGGCCTCGCAATGTTGTTTTTTCCAGAGAGAAATGTTTTACAACTTTTTCGCGAATTTCTCTGGCAGGAACATGCTTCTTGCTCATCTCAGACGCCGAAGTCCCGATTGGCATAAATTCTATCAGCCTGAGGATAAGCCTTTTTTTCATACAGAACTTTATCATCGGGATTAATTCATCGTCATTGATACCCCTCATAACTACCATATTAACTTTTATGGGGGTTAATCCGGATGCAAGCGCAGAATCAATTCCTTTTAAAACCTTCTTTAGATCTCCCCCTTTTGTACTCTCTTTAAACCTGGATGATATTATCGAGTCGAGGCTGATATTGAGGCGATGAAGGCCGGCGCTTTTTAATGAGGAGGCAAACTGTTCTAAAAGAATCCCGTTAGTTGTGAGTGAAATATCTTTTATTTCAGACAGGCGGCTAATTTCCTTTATTAAAAGGCAAATATCTTTTCTTAACAGAGGCTCTCCGCCGCTTAACCGTACATGGGATATGCCCAGTTCAGAAAAGGCTCTGGTAATCAGCAGCGTTTCATCACGCGTTAGATAACTTTGACAGGACGTATAGGATTCATCTTGATCTGGTCTGCAATAAAAGCAATGAAGATTACAGAATTCCGTGAGTGAAATTCTAAGATATTTGATCGTTCTATTAAATTTATCTTTTAGCATACCTTGCAATCCACAAAATCGCACTGCGGCAGTTATGCCTTTAATGCGTCATTATTGCTGCCAGTAGCTTGAGAAAGAATACCAACCTACACCAAGTAAATTTTTGTGTCAAGCCCTAATTCAGGGGAAAAGCTATTATTTTTACTTTGTTTTAAAAATCAGCTATAACCTTTATTAATACAGTAATATATGTGATATCAACTGTAATAAGATTTAAATTAATTGCTTTATCTATTAAAAAAAAGGAAGTTATTGTTCATGTTTTTTGAATTTTATAAATTAGCCTGTTTGAACTCGACATATTGCAGATACTATGCTAAAGTAATTGAAAAAAATTATGGAACTAGGGATTATCCAATAGATTTAATTCAATTTGCGTGTAATGATATATTAAAGGTTGAAAAAACAGGACA
>CBDUII010000386.1:0-2756 GCA_965367285.1 uncultured bacterium | reverse complement strand
TCAAATCTCTGCTTGACTGCATGTTAGGAAATTAGTAAAAATATTTTTATGTCTATACCGTTAAGAATTGAATATCCTGGAGCGTGGTATCATGTAATGACCCGGTAATGAAATAGTGTATTTAAAGCTTGGGCTGGATTAGTACCCAAAAAAGCAGGATATAATATATGAAAAAAATATATTCTTAAGTCGAAGTGGAAGGGATAAGAGTAATATGCCTTTTGTTTATTCAAAAAACTATATAGCTGATATAGGCACACATGTATTTCCAGTTATAAAGTACAAATGTGTTTTCGAGAAATTAGTAAATGAAGCGGGCATAGATGAATCTGAATTTATAACACCAAAACCTGCGACAGAAGAGCAATTAAAACTTGGTCATACCCCGGAATATTTGCAAGATTTATCAAATTGTTCATTTACACCTCGTACAATGTATTCAGAGTTGCCTATTAGCAAAGAGATTATCGACCTTTTTGTTTTAGTAAGCGGCGGTACAATTGAAGCTTGCCGCAAAGCGGTAAAACATAAATGGGCTGTTCATTTATCCGGTGGTTTTCATCATGCATTTGCGGATAAAGCAGAAGGATTTTGCTATATAAATGATTTAGCTGTTGCTGTTAAAGTGATTCAAAATGAAGACCTTGTGAGAAAAGTAGCGATTATTGATTGTGACCTGCACCAGGGTAATGGAACAACTGCAATTTTTGAAGATGATGAATCGGTGTTTACTTTTTCAATTCATCAAGAAGATTTATACCCTGTTAAGGAAAAGAGTGATTTAGATATTCATTTACCAATTAATACGACCAATGAGGAATATATGCTTCATTTGCATGATGCAATTCCAAGAATTATTAAAGAATTTAAGCCGGAATTTGTTTTATACCAGGCTGGCGCAGATCCATACGAAAAAGACCAATTAGGCAATTTATGTTTAACTATTGATGGACTTAAAGAGAGAGATACATTTATTTTTAAGCAGTGTAAGGAAAATAGTATTCCATTTGCAGTAACTTTAGGCGGAGGATATGCATTAAATACAGATGATACAGTTCAAATACATTATAACACTTGCATGACTGCCCTAAGAATGTTTAAACAGAATTAATTGATTTATTCAAAACAAATATTCCCGCCCTTTATTTTACTCAAGCAGGGTCTCTATCAGATTGCTAAAGCAGCATAATCTATAGCCTTTCAAGAAATTGAGAAACATCTTTTTTCCATTTATCTCGATGCCTTTTGACAATGAGTTGATGACCAGTATCAGGACAAGATATAAAATGCTTTTGCCCTGCTAAACTGCGAAACACTTCTTTAGCCTGTTGTAGAGAAACCCGACTGTCTTTTCCACCGTGAAGCACGAGAGTAGGAGACTTTACCTTACGGGCATATTCGGCTGGGTTATGCGAAAATGCGTTAAATCCGCTTTGCCAACCACCCCAAAACACCAAAAGTTCAGCTGCAGGAAATTTACCGGGTCAAGTCTGCTGTTGACTTAACTAAACTCCTTTTGTTATTTTCTCAACGCGTTTTTAAAGTTTTTTGTCCCATTGTTAATCGGGAGCCACCCTTCCTATTTCATTGTCATTTAAGAAGGCTTATGCCAAAAGATAACGGAAGGAAAGACCAGGCAAAAAGAAAATAGGTTTGGTTCCCCCAGATTTGGGCTGTTGCTCACAGCGGAGAAAACTTTTCAACACTAAATAAGAGAGTCTATCCTTCCTTCTTATCAGGTTCTTTTTCTTCCTTCTCTTTTTTCTGATCGCCCAAAACAGTTTTGAGTGGACAAACTTTAAACAGCATGCATTTTTCGCAACCAACAGCCAATGCGACGGGACAGATAGTCATCACTATCACCTCCTTTGTAAATATAAAAATGGGTCACCCATTCTTGACCCCTTTTCACTTGGGTGTGGGTTCTTCAAATCCTTTTTGTTTTAGAACATTCAATGTCCACCCGGAGAGGCCTAATTTTTCAAAAGATTTCATTAATATCTAATTCCTTTCTCTATTTTTGTTATTAAATAATATGTAATATAGCTATTATAGCAGTATGTTTAAAGATATATCACCAAGTTTTGGGAATGGGTAAAAGGAGGTTTCCTTCAATAGGAATAAAACGAGTAGCAGATTGCATCAAAGAAGCGGCAGTAAGCTCTCGTACGCCATATATCTCAACGGGGATGCTGAACTCGCCTGTAATTTTATCGACCACAGAAGTAAAGTCACCATCTCCCGACGCTAAAACAATAAGATCAACCAGCTTTGCTTGTTCAACCATCTCTATTGCAATACCAACATCCCAGTCACCTTTTGTACTTCCATCACTTCTTTGTATAAAAGGTTTCAGTTTAACTTCAAAACCAATTTTCCTGAGTATATGCTGGAAATTGGCCTGTTTATTATCTCCCTTGTCCGTGGCGTAGGCAATAGCCTTTGCCAATTCCCTTCCGGAAGTAACTTCCATCCAGAAATTATTATAATCAAAGTGGCAGTTATGCTGCTGCCTTGCTGTATAGTAAACATTCTGTACATCAACAAATATTGATACTTTATCCATAGTGTAGGAAGATAACGTGGTTCATTAAGGAACCTCTGAAAAAATCCATCCATAAACTTTTTCAGATCGCTGCGGCCAAAGCAAAGTTTCGGCCTTGCTCCATTTTTCAAACACTTACATATTTAAAAAATGGCGGCATATCCCTGTGCCGCAGGAAGCTCTGACTTAATCAGAGCTTCTTTAATAAATA
>CBDUII010000385.1:0-2760 GCA_965367285.1 uncultured bacterium | reverse complement strand
AAAGCTTTAATTACTTTTGCTCCTGCCCGGTCTGTCAATTCGTTAATTTTTGCTCTTTTTGAGTTTAAGTTGGCAATTACATCTCCCATAAATTGTTCCGGAACCACTATCTCTACAAGCATTATCGGCTCTAACAATACCAGCTGTGCTTTCTTACATCCTTCTTTAAACGCCATAGACCCTGCAATCTTAAAGGCCATTTCTGATGAATCAACCTCGTGAAATGAACCATCAATAAGAGTCACTTTGATGTTAATCAAAGGATAGCCCGCGAGAATGCCGCTTTCCATAGCTTCAGCGATGCCTTTTTTTACAGCAGGAATATATTCCCTTGGAATGGCGCCCCCGACAATTTTATCAACAAACTCAAAACCTGCTCCCGGTTTTTCACCCGGCTCCAAAATAATCTTTGCGTGACCATATTGTCCCCTTCCTCCTGATTGCCGGACAAATCTTCCCTCAGCTTCTACCTGCTTTTTAATGGTTTCCTTATAGGCAACTTGAGGTTTGGAAACATTAGCATTTATGTTGAATTCTCTTTTTAATCTTTCTACAAGCACTTCAAGGTGTAATTCTCCCATTCCCAACATTATTGTCTGACCCGTTTCTTCATCTGATTTTATTTTAAAAGTAGGATCCTCCTTCATGAGTTTATTGAGCGATTCTCCCAGCTTATGTTGTTCTGCTTTAGTGCCCGGCTCGATAGCAATTGAAATGACTGGTTCGGGGAACTTCATGGATTCCAATATAATGGGGTGGTTTATATCACATAATGTATCGCCAGTCAGAGTTTTTTTCAGTCCGATAACACCGCAAATATCACCAGCGTGTATTTCGTTAATATCTTCTCTTTTGTCCGCATGCATTTTCATTATTCTGCCGACTCTTTCTTTATGTTCTTTCGTAGAATTATAAACATAAGAACCGGCCTTTAATTTCCCGGAATATACGCGGAAAAACGCAAGCTGACCTACAAAAGGATCGGTCATTATTTTAAAGGCCAGGGCTGAAAAAGGCGCACTATTATCAGTTTTTCTCTCTTCTTCTTTCCCGGATCGTGGGTTAATTCCTTTAATGGAGGGGATATCAAAGGGGGATGGGAGGAAGTCGATAACGGCGTCCAGCAATTGCTGCACACCCTTATTTTTAAAAGCTGCTCCACATAAAACAGGAAGTATTCCAAGAGTAAGAATCGATTTCCTGATTGCTTCTTTAAGCTCTTTTACAGAAACTTCTTTCCCTTCCAAATACTTTTCCATAATAGATTCATTTTCATCGGAAATTGCTTCAAGCAGCGCATCACGGTGTTTTTTTGCCTCTTCAATCAAATCATCAGGTATTTCTGTGGTTTCAAATTCAACACCCAAATTGCTTTCCTCAAAAATCAGCGCTTTCATTTCTATGAGGTCAATCATTCCCTTGAATTTATCTTCCGAGCCAATCGGCACTTGAATGGGTATCGGCTTCGCTCCCAGCTTCTCCTTCATCTGATTAACGCAGTCAAAAAAATCCGCTCCTGTTCTATCCATTTTATTTACAAAAGCAATTCTCGGGACATGGTATTTTTCCGCCTGGCGCCAGACTGTTTCAGATTGAGGCTCTACTCCACCAACCGCGCAAAATATTCCTATGGCGCCATCGAGTACTCTTAATGATCTTTCTACTTCCGCGGTAAAATCAACATGACCCGGTGTATCTATTATATTAATGCGATAGTCTTTCCAGTAACAGGTAGTAGAAGCAGAAGTTATCGTGATTCCCCGTTCCTGCTCCTGCTCCATCCAGTCCATAGTCGCAGTTCCTTCATGAACCTCACCGATTTTATGAGTTTTCCCTGTATAATAAAGAATTCGCTCTGTAGTTGTAGTTTTTCCCGCATCTATGTGAGCGATAATCCCTATATTTCTTGTTTTATCTAAAGATACTTTCTGTGCCACAAAAAAACTCCTTAAAACTTACCATCTGTAATGGGCAAAAGCTTTATTGGCTTCCGCCATTTTATGAGTGTCTTCTTTCTTTTTAACTGCCAGACCGGTATTTTTATAAGCATCTAATAATTCGCCTGCTAACCGTTCTATCATTCCATATTCTTTTCTTTGCTTTGCGCCTTGAACTATCCATCGAAGAGCCAGAGATATCCTTCTTTCATAGCGAACATCAACCGGCACCTGATATGTTGCACCGCCCACGCGCCTGGATCTCACTTCAAGCATCGGCTTTACATTATCAACGGCTTTCTTGAAAATCTTTAAAGGATCTTCTTTGGTTTTATTGGAAATCATATCAAATGATTTATATATGATGCTTTCCGCCAGACTTTTTTTCCCCTTCTTCATAATAAACTGGGTAAGCTGGCTAATGAGAGTATCATTAAACTTTGGATCCGGTTTAACTTTTCTTTTTACTGCTGCTCTTCGTCTGGACATAATTATTCCGTATTTTTTTATTCGAGAAAGCAGCGAACTCAAGTCTTCGCAGTAATTACTACGAAAGAGTGAATTTGCGAAGCAAAATCAGCGGTTTCTGGAAATCATGCCTTTGGCCGCTTTGCTCCATATTTAGAGCGGCTTTGCTTTCTATCCTGGACGCCTAAGGTATCGAGAGTACCCCGAACAACGTGATATCTAACACCAGGAAGGTCTTTTACCCTTCCCCCCCTGATCAAAACTATCGCGTGTTCTTGAAGATTGTGTCCGACTCCGGGAATATAAGTTGTTACTTCCATTCCATTTGTTAACCTGACCCTGGCCACTTTTCTTA
>CBDUII010000384.1:0-2768 GCA_965367285.1 uncultured bacterium | reverse complement strand
TTATTTTCTTCCTTATTTCTTCCAACAATTATTTTACACCGGTCATTAATTCGAAGGTGCCTTCCTACTCTTAATAATCTGGCATCGTTTAAGCTAATAGGATTTTGGAATCGATAATGGTCTTTCAATCTCTTTACAAAATGATGCTCTGTAATCAAACACCAGCCTGATCCACAAGGATATTCGTCAATACCCTTTTCCTTTCCTAACGCCATAGTTTGTTTTCTGTCTCGACCTCTTTTTTTCCGCTGGTGGTTCGTTTTTATTTTTCTTTTATATCAATTACTTATTTTATTTTTTCTTCGTGGTATTTATGGACAGCGCTGTATTTTTCAACTATATCTTCAGACTCTTTCGCGCGTTCTTCAATATCGGGATAAACTTTAAGAATCTCCTGCACCTCATACTTTGCCAGAGCCATCTCATCCTGCCGGTCCTTTATTTCATTTTTAATATCATTACACCACCTGGGAATAGTCTTTACATCCTGCTGCGATTTTTCATATTCAGCCCTTAGCGACTTCTCTTCAGCTTTCGCGGTTTTATGCTCCTCAGACCATTGTTCAAAAAGTTCGTTTATTTTATCATCATCTCCATATTCGTTGTATTTGTAATTAATATATTCTCTTTTTGAATCCAGGTATTTTTTCTTTTTCAGGAACTCATCTAAATTCACGGTCATTTTCTTGTTTTCATCCTGGAGACTCTCTTTATCTTCCACAAGATTCGACCACAAAGAATAGAGACGCTCTTTTTTCTTCAACAAAGCTCTGTAAGTAACCTTTTGTTCAGAATGCTTTCCCTTAATAATATCGTTTAATTCTTTTAAAAGGCCTATACCGGTTTTCGTTTCTTCTTTTAATATTTGATTAAAGACTTTCTTCCCCTTTGACTCATCGCGCAGAAAGGTATCACGCATACTATTAAAATCCTTGCTCCTGTATTGTTTGAAAACAGATTCGATATCGAATTTATCCGTACCGATAATTTTTATGACGTCTAAAATATTCTCCTGATCCTGAATAATCGAATAGAACTCTGAAAAGATATTTGGAAGGGATTCAGGCTTCTTGAGTGGACGGGGTTCAGGCATTTTCGTCTTTACAGGCGCCGGTCTCTGCTTTTTCACCGGTTTAAATATTGTAACCGGCTCCGGTTTTTTTGTCTTAACAGGCGGAGGCGCTATTTGTTCCGCGGTGATTTTTTTGTCAGGTTCTTCTGAAACCACATACGCCTTTAAGATTTTTTTATGTGATACTTGAGTATCATCTTGAATGATAGCGCCAAATGACCTGCCCAGTTTTGGTTTTACTTTTTTAGCCATAGTATAAATAATTCCAGATTGCAAATTACAGATCGCAGACTGTGAATTTCAAATTACAGGCTGTAAATTTCAAATTACAGATTCCAAATTGCAAATTCACAGCCTGCAATTTACAACCTACTCCCTGCAATCAATCAGGCTTATTCTTTAGTATTTCTTTTGCCAGGCTGGAATAGTCCTCGTGTCCTTTTGAGTTTTTATCGTGTTCATAGATGGAAACTCCCTGGCCCATAGCCTCTTTCAGCTTTACATTACTGTTAATGACAGTTTTCAGGCAACGGTCGCCAAATTTTTTGCGGATTTCATCACAGATTTCGTTAGCAAGCCTTATACGTATATCAAACCGGGTAATTAACGTGTAATAAAATATCTTTTTCTGATGCGCTCCGGTTATTTCCTTCAGTAACTTCAGAAGCCGAACCACCCCCTGCATCGCGAGAAACTCCGGATCTATTGCTACGATGAACTCATGAGAAGGGAGTAAAGAATTTATCGTTAAAAGCCCGATAGAAGGCGGGCAATCGATGATAATAAAATCGTACTTTTGAGATATCTTATCCAATTGGTTAGACAGTCTCTTATCGGAAGCAACCTTTCCCATAAGCTCATACTCCGCCATAGCAAGGTCGAGGTTAGAAGGCATAACATGGAGATAGTCCGAACATTTGACAATACAGGAATCGGGATTAGTTTGCGGATCAATCAGCAGATTGTATGTACTCAAACCAATATCCTCGGGAGAGACAGAAAGGCCGATGTTGACATGCTGCTGGGGGTCCATATCCACTAAAAGCACCTTGTTCCTCAAATCGCTGAGGCAGGCCCCGAGATTTATGGTGGTGGTGGTTTTCCCCACTCCTCCTTTTTGATTTGCTACGGCTATGATTCGAGCCATATTTTTATACTACCTTTCTCCTACTTTTTGAATTATTTTCATTATATCCCGTTTCTTCTCCTTTATATCCTTTTCGTGAAAATCCAAACCGAAACCCTGTTTCTTTTCTTCTACAATCTGCCTGTTAATCTGGGTAAGGACATTAAAGCGTACCTTCATATCATTGATCTGATCCAGAATTTCCTGTTTTTTTTGATTTATGTCTTTGCTTTTGGGCATATCAGTTACTTCAAAAGAATTAAAAGAACAACCTGATTCCAATTATAATCATTATGGTTACATAGAACAGCTTAATAAATTTCACCGGTAAGATGTTTGTCAAAAATGCCCCTGCCTGAGCGCCGGCGATATTGCCGGGAATTATCCATAAGGCCATAATAATCGGAGTGGAGACGCCGTATTGACCGTGGGTATGTTCATACCACAGCGCAAAAAATACCGCGAATATTGACGCGACAAATGAGGTAACAGATGTGTTGGCAATAGCATTTTTCAATGGTATTTTCAGGAGAAACCTCTGGTACGGCACACCTATGACGCCGCCGCTTA
>CBDUII010000383.1:0-2773 GCA_965367285.1 uncultured bacterium | reverse complement strand
TGTTTGCGGCTGGGCTAAGTTATTAGTGACGCGCCTTATGCACGGCTTGGGTTGAGCACCGGAGGGGTAGCGCCTATTGGTGGCTGCGCCTCGCCGCTTTATGAATAGTAATCGAAGGAAACCGCGTGTTATTCATGTCGGCCCTGTTGCAATCGGGGGCAGCCATCCCATCTCTGTGCAGTCCATGACCAACACTGACACACGGGATATAGAAGCCACTGTATCTCAGATCGCGGAGTTGCAGAAAGCAGGGTGTGAAATCGTCCGGGTTGGTATCCCTGACATGGATGCCGCGGAAAGATTTGGGGAAATAAAAAGCAGGGCAAAAACCCCTTTGATAGCGGATATTCATTTTGATTACAAGCTGGCTCTAAAAGTCATTGAAAAAGGTGTAGATGGTTTAAGGATTAATCCCGGAAATATCGGAGGAAAAAAGCGGGTACAACAAGTTGTGGAAGCCGCGGGGAAAAACAACCTGCCTATTAGAATAGGGGTTAATGCTGGTTCCCTGGAAAAAGATTTGGAAGAAAAATTCAAAGCCAGTGTTCCGGAAGCTATGAGGGTTAGCGCGCTGAAGCATATTCGAATTTTAGAAGAAATGGATTTTCATGATATTAAAATCTCTTTAAAAGCTTCCAATGTTTTAGAAACTATTGAGGCATATCAACTCTTAGCAAAAGACGTGGATTATCCGTTTCATATCGGGATTAGCGAATCAGGCACACTTTATTCCGGAACCATTAAATCTTCTGTTGGATTAGGTATTTTACTGGCTCAGGGTATAGGTGATACCATAAGGGTCTCTTTAACCAGCAATCCTGTGGATGAAATCAAAGCTGGTTTTGAAATTCTGAAGGCACTCGGTCTCAGAAAAAAAGGAATCAATATTATATCTTGTCCCACCTGCAGCAGGCAAGAAATTGATGTAATTTCTTTAGCCTCTGAAATAGAAAAACGCCTGTCGTATATTAAAAAACCAGTTGATATTGCGGTAATGGGATGTGTGGTAAATGGGCCCGGAGAATCCAAACGCGCGGACATTGGTGTGGCCGGAGGTAAAAATTTAGGCGTTATCTATAAAAAAGGAAAGATTATTAAAAAAGTGAAGCTGGAAACCAGCCAACAGCGGGAAAAGTTGATAGAATATCTGCAGAACGAAATTAACAAAACTTCAGAGAATAGTTGACAGGGGTCAGGGATCGGGGATCAGTTTGAAAATCTTTGACAGGATAAACAGGATAGATCAGTAACTATTTAATTTTTATCAGATGTTATTTGTTTGTTTCGGTTTTTGAAACAAACATTGACTAAAATATCGAGCCTCCGGCTCGTAATTTTATTATGAGATATTCACAATTATTCATACCCACATTAAAAGAAACACCGGCAGAGGCTGAAGTTATCAGCCATAAGCTGATGATCCGCGCGGGGATGATCCGAAAACTTGCCGCTGGAATATACTCCATTCTTCCTTTAGGACTAAGGGTTTTGCGGAATGTGGAAAATATTATTCGGGAGGAAATGAATAAAGCCGGGGCCCAGGAAGTTTTCCTCCCGTGCATTCAACCCGCTGAACTCTGGCAGGAAAGCGGCAGATGGGAGTTGTACGGAAAAGACCTGTTGCGGATTAAAGACCGGCATGGAAGGGATTTTTGTTTTGGGCCTACTCATGAAGAAGTTATAACTGATATCGTTAGAAAAGAAGTGCGATCTTACCGGCAGATGCCTATCAATCTTTACCAGATACAAACGAAATTTCGCGATGAGATACGTCCCCGCTTTGGTGTTATGCGCGGCAGGGAATTTATGATGAAAGACGCGTACAGCTTTGACTGCGATGAGGAAGGTGTTGAAAAGGCTTACCAGAAAATGTACCAGGCATACTGCAATATTTTCAAACGATGCGGGCTCCAGTTTAAAGCAGTAGAAGCGGATACAGGAACAATTGGAGGGAGTTATTCCCACGAGTTTATGGTGATGGCAGATTCGGGAGAGGAAGCAGTCGCGTTCTGCAATAAATGTGATTACGCGGCTAATATTGAAAAAGCGGAAGTCAAGGCAACTGACAGTTACAAAAAAGACGAAAAGAAGAAATTGAAATCCGTAGAAACTCCCGGGATGATGAGCGTCGAAGAAGTTTCTTCTTTTTTAAAAGTAACGCCGAAAGATCTTGTAAAAACTCTGATATTTGAAACGGACAAAGGCACAATAGCCGCAATGCTGAGGGGAAATCACCAGATTAATGAGATTAAACTTAAAAATATTACTGGCTGTTCCGAAATCAGCCTTGCGCGCGAAGAAATTGTAAAAGAGGTGCGCGGCGCTCCAGCAGGATTTACCGGACCGATAGGTCTGAAAATCGCGAGCTTCGCGGACTATGTCGTTCAGCATGGTACAACCTTTGTAACAGGAGCTAATAAAGCCACACACAATTTAATATACGGAAATGAATGAAGAGATTTGGGATGTGTGCGGAGGGTGGGCCATGTGAAGTCCGAGTTGGGAGTCAAGAGGAGGTGGGTGGGGTTACTACGATGGAGCCCGCACAAACATTTACTCCTGGCGTCGATCAGTATCTCGACTTCATCACAGCTGGAAAGTTGTTGACGGTTCGTTTTCAGCCTTCAAATGACGTAGCTTGGCAGGTTCATGGCTATGATCTTGAAATTGAAGTGCTGGGGGAAATTTGATGGCGAGGTATGAGCCTGAAACTCCTCCATTGACAGGTGATTTGACTGCGTATCTGTCTCAGGAATTACGGAGGGTGGCAGAG
>CBDUII010000382.1:0-2783 GCA_965367285.1 uncultured bacterium | reverse complement strand
CCTTTAAATTTCCTTGATTATAAACAGAAAATAATTGTCAGGAAGCGTATTTGGAAAATTTCTAAAAAAAGCACTCTTGAAGAGATTGCAAATGATTTTATGTTAACACGTGAAAGAGTGCGTCAGCTTGAAAAATCTGCTTTGAAAATGATAAAGCAACAATATAGTAAGGAATTACGCAAAATAACATCACACATAAAACAACAAATTGAAAAGGTGGGTGGTATTGCGTCCATTTCTGAATTAGATATTGATTTACTGGATATTCCATTACAAGAGCAGCTAATAATCTCCAGTTTGATAAGTTTAGAAAACAAAAAAATATACATTGATTGGTTTTATTCTCTTATTTCTTTAAATGGAGACTCCTGGATAACTCAAGTACTTGATGATATCCAGGAAGTTCTCCAGGAAAAAACTTTAAAAAAAGGTCTGTTTTCTTCAATAGAGTTAGAAGAGGCTGCAAAAAAGATAATTGATAAACATAAAATTTGCTCAAAAGAGGTTTACAGAAATATTATTCGAAAATTTTATAAAGAAAAAAATGTGAATGAAATGTATGGGAATCTCTGTTTTGGAAAATTTAGCAAGCAAGACGCGATAGTTTTGGCCTTCAAAGAAACTTTTCCGCAAGGTTTGGAAATATACAAAAAACAGGATATTTTAATAAAAGCCCTTGGTGATTTTGATAAGAAAAAATTAAAATACAAATCATCGAGAGCGCTCATTGCCAGACTAACTGCTCATCCCGACATTTTGTTATGGAACCGAGGATTTTTTGTACATAGAGATAATGTAATATTTGACCTTAATCTTGTGAAGCAAGTGACTGTTTGGTTACATAACCATTTTGAAAAAGGACATTCAAGGGTTCAGACAGAAATACCATTCAGCGTTTTTAGAAGTAAGCTTACGTCTGCCGGTATTCCAAATCAATATGCTCTTTATACAGCGCTTCGTCTAATGAAAGATCAAAGAATTGGCCTAAGAAAATTCCCTACAATAGTTGACCTGGAATCAGATGTTGATATTAGTACTGGAATTTTAGAAGAGTTGGGAGACTTTCTTTTTTTTAGGAAGCCGCCTAATAATCCAACTCTCCCACAGTGGTAACCTGTCTGTATTTAACACCGTCAAATTCTTTGAAATGAGCATGGCCACATTTAATTTTTCTCTTTTCGCTGGTTTTTAACTCTTGTCCTTCTGATTTTGTTTCGGCAACAAAATAAACAGTTTTTTCGTTCTTCTTAATCAAGGCCCAGTCCGGATTATAGTTGCCAATCGGAGTTTTAATCTTAAACCAGAACGGAAGTTTGAAATAAAATTCAATATCGTCCCTGCTTTCGCATTCTTTGGCAAATTCATATTCAACGTTAGAATCAAGCGGAACAAGATCGCTGTAAATGGTTTTATTCTGTTTTGAGATTTTAAAAGTCAGGTCGTTTACATGAATTTCATAATCTTCAAATAGACGCATTTCATATTCTTTAGTTCCAATTTTCTCATACTTAATGCCGTCTATCATCAAATCAGACAGAACGTCTTTTATGACTAAAACAGCATTATCAAGAAAAAGCTGAGGGTTTATTAACACTTCACCAATTCTGCCGGATTTTTTTAGAATTTCCAGAATAGTAGCGCGTGTTAATTTTGTTCTTTCCTGTATGTAAAAAAGCAGATCAGGAATGCTGAATACGCTGGCAAGCGAGACTGTAAATGATGCTTTTGTTTCAGAAATAATCCCGGTATCATCAAACCCAAGAGCGGTTTTAGTTGTTTTTATCACGGCCTTTTTAATTACCGGCATCTCTTTCACCGCTTTAACCGCTTTTCGTACTAATTCAGGGGAATCATATCTTATTCTGTAAGTTGTTTGATGATTAATTTTATCCCAGATTTCTTTGAATTTATCACCAAGTTCAAAACCCTTACGATATTTTACCGTTTTTCTGTTTCGCTTATTCTTAACACGGTCTTTAAAAGAAACGCCGCAAGCTTCTTCAATTTCGCTCTGCAACTGTTTCGCGAAATCTTCATAAGCCTCATTGGCAATAACTGTAAGAAGATTGATGTTTTTATCCTGTATTCGATTGCCTTCCTGATTAACAGATAATCTTAACCCTCGCCCTATTTCCTGTCTTTTCTTTAGTTCGGATCGTGTTTCGTTTAGCGTGCATATTTGAAAAACATTTGGATTGTCCCAACCCTCTCGCAAAGCGGAATGGCTGAAAATAAAACGAAGAGGTTCATCTGTATCCAGAAGTCTCTCTTTGTTTTTCATGATTAGCTTAAAGGTGTCATCATCAGCCTGAGTATTGCCTTTGGTATCTTTCCATTTTCCTTTTTTATCCTGAGAGAAATAACCATTGTGTACTTCTTCGGCTTCAAAAGGAATTAACCCTTTATAAACAGATTTCCCCGAAATTTCGCAATAAGCCTTTTCGAACCACCCGGCAAACTTACCTTTCAGCGGTTTGCCATCAGAATTATAAGAGCGGTAATTTGCGACACGATCAACAAAAAATAGAGATAGAACCTTTATTCCTTTATTTTTAAATTTTTTTTCTTTAAGGAAATGCTCTTCAACAGTCTTTTTTATTTGTACCTTCATTACCTCATCATTAAGCCCGCCTAATGTATCTCCCAAAAACAGGGTTTCACCATTGGAAAGTTCTACAAACCCATTGCCTACATCAATTCCGTTTAGAATATACCCGTTTTTATAAAGCTCTCTTTTGTTTGAAAGATCGTATAAATCATCCCCGACTTTTACTGTAACTGCT
>CBDUII010000381.1:0-2796 GCA_965367285.1 uncultured bacterium | reverse complement strand
AATGCTTCAGGAATATATTGAATGCTGGTAACCCTTATTCCTTTTTTCGAGACCTTTGCTTTATCTGGATTGTATGACTCCATGCCAAAGGTAACTATCAAACCATTCTTCTTTCGCGATGGCATCATCACCGGAACCCCCTATTGCCCCTGCGTGACCGCAGGCTCGCGAGATGTTTTTTTTCCATCGGCCGGTAATACAGGCAATAATCGGTTTTGTGAACTTAAATCTTTTTTCACGAATCCAGTCCAATGCCTGCTTTTCATAATAGCCACCCGATTCTATGTAAAGGACAACGGCTTTAGTACGCGGATCATTCTCAGCGCAATATAAAAATTCGGGCAGCGCGAAATGGATATAAATATCTTTACCTGAACTGACAACGGTTGTGAGACCAAATCCGGCAGTTTTTAGATATTCGGATATAGGGTACAGAAATTTCCTGAATTGCTGTGGATTGCGGTAGAACCTTTTTTCAAACTTTCCGCGGGATTACTTCCCCCTAAAGCGCCTCCCACGCGCACCCTGTCCCAGGCATTGGCAACTCCAAGAGAATTGGCTCCAACAACATCGACTTTATTAGATTGGCAAAGCGCCCTGATCATTCTGGAGTCTTTGAAAGATATTTTTTCAGTAACGATTACGATAGTTTTTAGATTTTTATTATTAGCCAACCTCTCTGCCACTGCGTAATAAACTGCCGCAGGGGGCAGGTATATAACCCCTGTATCAAAGTCATGGTTTTTACAGACTTCTTTGACCCCTCCATCCACAGGAATATTTCCTGTTTTGGTTTCGAGCTGTCCCGGACGGCAGTATTGAACTCCGGTAACAATATTGCCACCGCTGTATTCGTGTGATTGAGGTGTTACTTGAGAGCTTTCTCCCCCTAAAATATTCATAACGCAAACGCGGGTTTTCTTATTAACAAGCTTCTTTCAAAGAATTGATTCCAACGTAATAATCAAGAGGGTTTTTATTGTTATTTCCGCTCATTGGGTATTAGATATCCTCTCTCTTAAGTTTCAAAAATTGTTTTTTTCCTTCCTTTGCCCACCATTTATCTATTTCAAGGGCATAGTAAAGAGTTTGCATCATGCCGCTGTTATGGGCAAAAATACGATAAGGCAGTCCCATCGAGTTTAAGGTGTTACTGGCATAAGCCATTCCTTTAATAAGATTGGGTCCGCCACGGCCGATAACAACATAACAGGGATGCACTCCATTTACTGTCGTGTGATCTTTTAGCGCGTCAAAAATCGCCTTAAATGTTACAAAAATGTCAGTATTATTAGCTTTTCCGCCTATAACTAAAAGGACACTGGTTTGTTTCAGCCAGTAATTCCTCAATATCCACACCGCCATGAGGTGTTATAGTGAAGGTAGGTCTTCTATGGATTGTTGAAGCGGTTATACTAAAATAAACTTCCACGTCAGATGGAATAAACTCTTCAAAGGTTACTCCATTCGCGTGGACAACCTGGCTGCCGTTTTGATGTCTGGCAAAGAAGAGATGCCTTTTAGCGTCGAGGGCGTCTCTAACATGAGCAACTATCCTTATCAGGCCGGCTTTTCCTTTTTTTCCGATGCCGCCCATAAAGCAGGGTTTTATGACAATTTTCCACCTTTTTGCGATAAGATCCTTGATTTCCTCAACTGATGCCTCTTCATCTAATACAGTAGCAAGAGGGAACTCGACCAAGGCTAATAATTTTTTCCCGTACTTTAATCCTGTTAATTGCATCCAATCTTCTCCTGACAAATAATATTATACCAAAATAGAATCAAATATAATAACAAGCAAAAAAAAACATACAAATAGTATTTTAAAAAAAAAACAAAATAAGTAAATTAACTAAATATTTTAGTTGATTTTAAAATTTAGATATGTTATCTCTTTATCACTACTAAGAAAAGGAGGTTCTATGACAAAGCTTGATATTATTAATGAAGTATCGGAAAAGATTGGATTGTCGAGGAACGTATCTGAGAAGGCGCTTGAATCCATTATTGCTCTCATCAAAGAGACTTTAGCAAAAGGAGATCCGGTTATTTTAAGAAAGTTCGGTTCATTCCATGTAAAGGAAAAAAAAGAAAGGGTTGGGAGAAATCCCAAAACAGGAAAAGAGGCTACAATTTCAGCCCGGCGTGTGGTGAGATTTAAATCAGGCAAATACTTCAAACAGATTGTGGATACTGGTCTCCCTCCATCTTCGTGAGGTTTGCTGTTATAAAATAAACATTGCGTCTCCATAACTGTAAAACCTGTATTTTTTTTCAATAGCTTCCATGTATGCCTTTCGCGCTAATTTTTTGCCTGCAAAGGCATAAACCAGTATCAGCAGAGTTGATTTTGGCAAATGAAAATTAGTTAAAAGCGCATTCACAAACCGGAAATTAAATCCGGGGGATATAAACAAGTCTGTCTTGCCTCTTAACGGACAGACAGTATCTGCTTTAATTTTAATGCTTTCGATAGCTCTTGTTGAAGTAGTTCCTACGGCAATAATTCTCCTTTTTTCTGATATTGCTTTTTTAATTTTTTGTGCGCAAGAGTCATTAATTTCAAAATACTCAGGCTCCATTAAGTGTTGTTCAATCAATTCGGTTTTTATAGATTTGAATGTTCCAGTCCCTATGTGGAGAGTTACTTCCGCAATTTCCACTTCCTTTTTCTTTATTCTGTTGAGGATGTCCTCAGTAAAATGAAGTCCTGCTGTCGGAGCGGCAATAGCGCCGTTTTTAGACGCGTATACGGTTTGATACCGCTCTTTATCCTGCATGGAGGAAAGCTTG
>CBDUII010000380.1:0-2800 GCA_965367285.1 uncultured bacterium | reverse complement strand
TTCACAATGGGCTCCCTTACGCTATGGTCGCTCCAACACCTGTAATCGCGCTTTTACACGCCGTCGCCGTTGTAAAAGTAGGAGTCTTCTCAATTGTACGAATGATTTACTTCATCTTTGGACCGGAAACCCTGCAGAGCCTGGAATTAGGAATTACGGTAGCCTATATTGCTTCATTTACTATTATAACGTCCTCCATTATTGCCCTCACTAAAGACAACCTGAAAGCCAGGCTGGCTTATTCCACAATAAGCCAGCTTTCTTATATAGTTTTAGGAATGGCTATGCTGTCACCCAGCGGCATGATCGGTGGGATGATTCACATAACCAATCACGCATTTTCAAAAATTACATTATTCTTTTGTGCCGGAGCTATTTATGTGGCAGCCCATAAAACAAAAATCAGCGAGCTGAACGGAATCGCCAGGAAAATGCCCTGGACAATGGCAGCTTTCACAATCGGAGCAATGAACATGATTGGTATGCCTCTCTTTGCCGGCTTTGTCTCAAAATGGTTTCTTGCTTTTGGTTCAATAGAATCTAAACACATCTCGTTGCTCGTTGTATTGGTTGTCAGTTCTGTTCTTAACGCTTGTTATTTTGTTCCAATTATTTATGCGGCATTTTTTAAAGAACTGCCGGAAGGTGAAAGCTCGGAAAGACATGAAGCTCCCATGGCTATGGTAGTTCCTCTTACGCTTACTGCGATAGGGACTATACTTCTATTCTTTAATTCTTCATATTTACTTGAAATGGCAAGATTGGTTTTAAACAGCGGATAATAAGTAAAAAAATGACTAATGTGTACTTCCAAAAACTATTTTTTTGTAATCACAACCCCCTTGATACCCCTTTGCTAATGGGGAATAAAAGAGATGAAGTGATTTTTTGGACGGCAACCAATGACTAAAAACTAATAACGAATAACCAATACCAGGAGGACATAAACAATGAAAAAATCGCAAATGATTTTATGTGTTATATGCTTAGCGCTTTTAGCATCTGATTTTTTTATTCATAAACATGGTCATTTTGAATGGGATAATTGGTTCGGCTTTTCTGCTGTGTATGGATTAGCTTCCTGTTTAATTCTTGTTCTGGGAGCAAAATGGTTTCTCCCATTAGTAAAAAGAGACGAGGCTTATTATGATTGATACCGTACCACCGGCATTGATTTTTGTTATCGGAGCTTTTTTTATCCCTTTTATAAAAGGGAAGGCAAAATCAATCTATTTACTACTGCTGCCGGTCGTTGGATTTATCAATTTATTAACTATACCTGTAGGGACCCATTGGGTTGTTAATTTTTTAGATTTTGATCTTGTCTTTGGCCAGGTAGATAAGCTCAGCCTTGTCTGGGGTTATATATTTCATCTTATTGCCTTTCTATCTATCCTGTATGCCATTCATATTAAAAACGATTTAGAATATTGGGCAACGTTTCTTTACGCGGGAAGCGCTCTGGGGGTTGTTTTTTCCGGAGACCTTATTTCTCTGTTCTGCTTCTGGGAGATGATGACCATCGGATCCGTATGTCTCATCCTGGCACGTAGAACTAAAAAAGCATACGAAGCAGCTTTCAGATATACTTTAGTTCACGTCGCCGGCGGATTGATTCTTCTGGCCGGCATTATAATTCATATCAGTACCACAGGCTCCATAGAGTTTAAATTTTTAGGATTGGACAGTCCGGGAGCCTGGCTTATTTTCATAGGGTTCGGCGTGAATTGCGCCTGGCCAATTCTCCATGCATGGCTCCCTGACGCGTATCCGGAAGCCACTGTTACCGGAGCCGTGGTGTTAAGTACCTTTACAACAAAAACAGCAATCTATGTTTTAGCAAGGTCTTTCCCCGGAACCGAGACACTTATATGGATTGGCGCTTCAATGACGGTCTTTCCCATCTTTTATGCTCTTGTCGAAAACGATTTGAGGAAAGTGCTTTCGTACAGCTTGATTGACCAGGTGGGGTTCATGGTTGTCGGTATCGGAATAGGGACGGAACTTGCTCTTAACGGTGTAGCAGCCCATGCTTTTTGCCACATTTTATATAAGGCGTTACTTTTTATGTCCATGGGTTCCGTCCTTCATATGACAGGAAAGATTAAAGCGACCGTCCTCGGCGGGTTGTCTAAATACATGCCGTTAACATCTATATTCTGCATGGTAGGCGCCGCATCCATAGCGGGACTTCCGTTTTTTAACGGCTTTATAAGTAAAACAATGATTATAGACGCGGCTGGCACAGAGCATCACAATATTGCGTGGCTTGCCCTCATGTTTGCTTCGGCAAGCGCCATAATTATTCCTGGTATTAAGGTTCCTTATTTAGCTTTTTTCGGCAAAGACTCAAGTCTAACCCCTTCGGAAGCGCCTAAAAACATGCTTATAGCCATGGGAATTACTGCCTTTTTATGTGTTTTCATTGGCGTATATCCTTATCCCCTTTATAGCATTCTCCCGTTTCCTGTAAATTATGAACCCTACACGATCGCCCATGTAATTACCAAGTTACAGCTCCTTTTGTTCGCTGCCGCTGCTTGTGTATATCTCATGACCAAGAAGATATATCCGGAAGAAATGAGAAAAATCTATCTTGACACCGATTGGTTTTACAGAAAAGGCGGTATCCTATTCCTCAAGCTTGCCCGCAACCCTGTGGAAGTGATCGATAAGCATTTCGGCGATTTCTATATGAATATGATTACACAACCCTGATTGAAGTTCGCGCGGGGTGTTTGGAAAATTTTTGATGTAGGAATTGTAGTATTACGTTCAATTAATGGTTCTCTGACACCAC
>CBDUII010000379.1:0-2806 GCA_965367285.1 uncultured bacterium | reverse complement strand
GGTGGGAAGGCCTTATTCCTCGATCACAAAGATTTGCAATTGGAAAGAGGAGAAACCCTGTCCGATTCCGCCAGGGTTTTGTCTATATATCTTGATGGAATAGTCATCAGAACTTATTCTCATAAAGAAGTAGAAGACCTCGCGAAAGCAGCCGATGTGCCGGTTATCAACGGCCTTTCCGATCTTCTGCACCCGTGTCAGATATTAACGGATATTTTTACCATTGAGGAGCATGTGGATGATTTGAAAAAAACCAGGATCGTTTATTTGGGGGATGGGAATAATGTCGCGAATTCCTGGATTAACGGCGCCGCAAGAATGGGCCTGGATTTAAGAATCGTATGCCCTGAAAATTGCCTTCCTGATTCCAATATCTTAAAAATCGCGCGGGAAGAAACAGCAAAAACTAACGGAAAAATTGAGTTGTGCCATGATCCGAAGGACGGCGTCTCGGGAGCGGATGTGATTTATACCGACGTGTGGATCAGCATGGGACAGGAAGAAGAAGCTGTAAAGAAAAAAGAAGTCCTTAAACCATTTCAACTTAACAATGATCTGGTGAAAAAATCCGGCAAAGATCCTTTAATAATGCACTGTCTACCGGCTCACAGGGGGGAAGAAATAACATCAGAAGTCATGGATGGTTCCCGGTCCATCATTTATAAACAGGTAGAAAACCGCCTCCACATCCAAAAGGCCATTCTGGAATATCTATTGGGAAGCTGAAAGAGGTCTGATATCAGTTTTCCCGAATGCCGCAATCAAAAATGAATTTACTAAGCTAAGCCCAGCTTTGCCGCAGAGGGCGCCAAGATCGCAGAGAGAATTAAAATAATGATTTTTTCAGCGTTCTCCGCTAACTCAGCGGTGACAAATATTTCAATTTGCTAAAAAAACAACCCCGCACTTTCATTGCTTGTATCAGCCCATGTGGATGGACTTCTATCAAGCTGCGTCCCCAATCCCCGAGGTGGGGGGGTTTGAAAAAAAGAAAGAATGACCCATAACTAATCAAGACGCTATCCTACTCTTCCCACAGTTTGATTTTTTGTGAGGAAAACTATTTAAACTCCGGCAAATTCACAAACAGGGACAGTGATGGTATAACGAGATTTTTTTTCACCTGATGCAATCGCTTCCATCTGTCGGGAAACTTTTGCATCATAATACTTTTCTCCGCACCGGTCGCAAACTTTCACATGTACATTCTTTATAACTACAAGTTTATCGCCCCAACGATAGTCCACTGTAATAACTTGCTTTGTTGTCTTGCCTTTGCAAAAATAACAGACGCCCATTTTATTCTTTCCTTATTCTATAATTAATCCAGTCGTTTATTTTAGGTCTATACATGGTAATAAATAGAATATTTTCTTTATCCAGGTCTCCGCAGACAAAATGCAGCGGCTTTCCTTTCAAAGAAAAACCCAATAACAGGCAGCTACGGCCCCTTGGATCCTCTGGATACTCTTCAATTAATTCTATATTTTTAAAAGCTTCATCTATTTCATTAAAATATATTTTATCTCGTTGTTTTTCGTTTTCTGCATGTTCAGAAAGACGAAAATTATCATTCAATACTTTTTGCTTTATTTTTTCTGTATCCATAACTCATACGAGTATGGTTTTATTTTATCATAATAACCCGTATAAGAAATATTTTTTTCAATATCTTCCTGATTGCTGACAGTTCTCGGACAGCTTGACACAGAGGGTTGTTACGATCCTGCCGGTTTAAAGTTTTACACTCTATGTTGGACGTTCAATGTTCAAAGTTGTAAAAGGTTTACAAGCTCTGTGGCCTTAATCACTAATCAAGACGCGATCCCCATCTCCTCGTTAGGTCTACGCAATTGTTATCTGTGGATTAGATTTATTTAGCTTCTCATTTGAGATTGTAGAATTTTAAGTATTACACCATTGATTATTGCTAAAATGGTTGAAAACAGAAAACAAACTCTACTTTGATTCTTTCAGGAATTTAAAAAACTCGGTATCAGGGGGCAGGATAATGGTGGATTTTTCTTTGAAGATATTTTTATAGGCTTCCATTGATCTTATAAAGCTATAAAACTCCGGATCTTTTCCCAGGGCTTCGGCATATATTTTAATTGATATTGCGTCCCCTTCTCCTTTAATTATCTGTTCTTTTTTATACGCTTGTGCCAGAAGAACTACTTTCTCTTTATCTGTTTGAGCCATGATTTTCTGGGCTTCTTCTTTTCCATGCGCCCGGTACTCTTTTGCGATTCTCTCCCTTTCTGTTCTCATGCGATTATAAATCGAATTAGCAATTTCCTGCGGCATATCCGCTCTTTTGATTCTTACATCTAATATAGAAATCCCATAATCTTTTGCCTTTTCATTGCTCCGTTCGGTCACAAGCTTCATAATTTCACCCCTGGTAAGTGCAATAATCTCAGACAGGTCGTGACGGACCAGTTCCACCCTGAGTTCAGAATAAATAATATCATCCGAACGGGACTGCGCGCCATTAACGTCGCGGACTGTTTGAAGGAGTTTCAAGGAATCAATAACCCTCCATTTAGCATAATTATCGATGAGCAGGTTTTTTTTGTCTTTAGTTAATATTTCTGTCGGAGCAGAATCATAATCCAATAATTGATTCGGGAATTTAGTGAGTTTTTGAATAAAAGGAATTTTAAAATGTAATCCCGGGTCTTCAACATTCTTGACCGGTATTCCTAATTGCGTAATTACCGCCTGCTCTGCACTGGAAATGGTATATACGTTGAGATTTCTTGGATCATGGAAAACTACGATAATTGGTATCGTATTATTTTAA
>CBDUII010000378.1:0-2814 GCA_965367285.1 uncultured bacterium | reverse complement strand
CAAAAGAAAGAAAAGGAAAGAGGGCAGAGCCGGGAAAGGAAGAAAAGAAAGGACAGGATACAAAAAAACTTAGAGAAGTACCGCAGGGGAAAGGGCCGAATAATGCCCTGTTGAAATTCATCAGCCGCTGCGGAGGGGGACGTTCGGCTAACAGGTAACCGGGGAAGGTAAAAAGTGGAATAGCCAGAAGTGTCGGAGCAGAGGCCATACTGTACATTTCAATCATAATAGCGGAGCTGTCAATTTCTATACTGTGAAATGCAACGAGGGCAATAGCGGAAATGATAATGAAAAGAGGGGTTCCAAGAAGCGCGAGAAGTATAAGGATGAGAATCCATAAGGTCATTTTAATTTCTCTTTTACCGAAAACTTCGCTGATAATAATAAAGGGTTCGGGGATCAGGGTGCGGTGGTCAGAAGCAAACCGTTAAATCTTTTCTGATCCCTGAAGCAGTTCCACTGCCTCTGAAATGGCTTTAAGATAAAAGCGAAAAGTAATGACAGTAAATGCAAAAGGCAGCACCACAAGGAAATACCATGTAGGAATGCTCAAGAATAATTCACTGCCTGCCATTTTCTCATCTATTATGAATACCCATGAAGCCCTCGTCAAAAAACAACAGACGGTTCCGGAAACTGCGTTAATTAGAATTTTTCGAAAAACATTGAGCTTTTTGTTAAAAAACCGGGATAAAATATCTATGCTGATATGTTTTTCATACCGGGTCGTTAACGCAGCTCCGATAAAAGCTATCCATAACACCAGATGCCTCAGGAAAATATCTGCCCATGGGATTCCGCCAAAAAATATGTTTCTAAGAACAACCTGCAGGAAAGAAAAAATAACCATGAAGGAAAGGATTAAAATTAGAAGAAATTCTTCGATCCTGGCTAAATAGGAGTCAAACCGAAGACTTACTTGAATGAGATTGAGTGGGCGGCGCATGGTTTTAATTTATAATTTCAAATTTCAGATTGCAAATTACAAATTCTAACTCGTTAGCTGCTATTTTTTGATTCTAAAAGAATTCAAAGATGAAATAATCTTTTCTAACAGCTCTCTTGAGTAAAGCTTCTCCACAAGATTGTCTCTTACTGTTTTCCCTGCTTTTGAAAATGCTTCCAAATCTTTTCCATCCGGTTTTTTTACCAAAGTGATACCGGTCTTTTCCATAACCTGAATAGATTTATCGTTATCTTCTCGCGTTAAGGTTATTAACCTGGAAAAATGTTTTTTGGATAAATTCATCAGGAGATCTTTCAAATCAGGTGGAAGTTTATTAAAGAATTTATTAGAAATTAAAACCGCTCCCGAAGCATTGCCGAGAGGATACATACTTATATATTTTATTTTCGTAAACCACTGCAGAGAAATAGCTGCTAATGGAGAACCATAAACAGTATCAATGAGTCCTGTTTGCAGAGAAATCAACACATCTGTAATGGACAAAGGGTAAGGTGAGAGGCCTAAAGCCTTAATCATTTCGTTTGCCAGTGGGTCTCCCTCCCACATCCACATTTTTATCCCGTCCATGTCATTGATAGCAGCAATTGGTTTGTTAGAAAATATGTGAACCGGGCCTATCTCTACCCAGCCAAGAAGGGTATAGCCTTTTTTATGAAAGGCATTAGAGAAATATTCAAAAAAAGTATTATATATATGGTCAATTTCGTCCCGATTATCAAACAGGAAAGGGAGATCCAGAGCCCTCACTTCCGGCAATATTTGGCCCATCCCAACACCGGAAAAGCCCCCCGCATGAAGCTGTCCTATCCTTATTTTCCTGATGACATCTTTTTCATCCCCTGAGACAACTCCTGCATAAATTTCAAACTTTAATCGATTATTACTCTTTTCCCTAATTTCCTTATCCAGTTCCCTCATGACATTCATCCAGGTAGACCCTTCAGGCGCGAGAGTGGCAAATTTAATGGTGTATGGCGATGGGCTGCTATCTTTTGCCAGAGCAAAACCGGTTATCAATAAAAAAGTAATTAAAAAAAAAGTAATTTTTGTTTTAATGTTCATGCCGTACATCAGCAAAGATGATAAATTCTCCGGATAATGATGTCAAAAAAATAATTTGACCCCTTTATTGCATAAGTTTATACTAAAATTTTTCGAGTAGCGCGCTGTTGGCTGCCTGAAGCATGATTTAGCTGTCCGATGACAAATAGTCGAAATATTTGTTCTGCCCTAATTATCCTTTCTATCGCTTTCCTTTCTTATTTTAATACCTTTACCAATAGTTTCCACTTTGATGATTTCAGATATATCATTCATAACGAAGAATTCAAAGAATATAATCAGCAGTCTTTTTCGGTTAGCGGCACTCTTTCCAATCTTTCAAACCGGTCTATAGTCCTTGCTACCTTATATTTAATTCATTCTCTTGATGGGTTTAACGTCTTCGGTTTTCATGTCCTAAACCTGACAGTCCACATAATAACCTGTTTGCTAATTTTTTTGTTTGCAAAAGAAGCTCTTCTATTTAACAAAACTTTAAAAACAGAATACGGAAGTAAAAGCCAACTAAACATTCCATTAATGGCCGCTTTATTATTTGCGGTTCATCCTATGAATACACAGGCAGTCACCTATATCACCGGAAGGACCACATCACTGGCTGTTTGTTTTTACATAGCTTCTTTTTTGTTTTTCATTAAAGGGCTTCGGCAAAACCTGACGTATAAGATATTGTTTTATGCTTTATCAATGGCTTTCTTAACAGCGGGTTAGGGTTCAAAGATAATTATCCTAACTGCTCCAGTCATGTTTATTGTTTTCTTTTTTTTTTTTTCTCCTTTAAACTC
>CBDUII010000377.1:0-2817 GCA_965367285.1 uncultured bacterium | reverse complement strand
TGTTCGAAAATAGCCTGGTTTTTTTCATTTTCCAGGAACTGCGATTCATAGCTTTTTACCGCCTCAATTTTTTGATCGAATTCCTCGCTTACATCCATAACAAAGCTGGGAGTTTCTCTCACTTTCAAATGAGAAGCATAGAAATAAAATATTTTTAGAGAGTAATGAGGTTCACCTTTAATCTTGGATTTGGATAATTTGCCGTAAAACCGCGCGGCTTCGCAAATATCCTTCGCTGCTTTATGATCCGGGTGAGCGTCTTCCCAGTGATGAAAAAAAAGAAGATGAGGTCTGGTTTCCCTTATAACCGCGGCGACTTTCTCTCGTGCCTCTATTGTATCTTGAAGATACCGGTTTGGGAGATCAAGCGTTTGTCGAAAATCCAGGTTTAATTTTTCTGCGGCTTTTTTTCTTTCTTGTTTTCTTTTTTCAGTGGTACCAAAGGGGGTTGGTTCTCCATCCGTTAAATCCAATATCCCGGTTTTAAAACCTTCCTTTTTTAATTTTATTAGTGAAGCCCCCATCCCTATTTCCGCGTCATCCGGATGCGCTCCTATCGCTAAAACATCTATCATTTCAAAACCGTTTTAAAAATAAGATAAAATCAAAATTCTTATACTTTGAACTTGTAAAGTATCTTCTTGTTAGGATAATGTTTTACATTTCTTGTAGCAATCTTATGCCCTCTCGCATCGGCTGTTGCAGCAATAAGGCAGTCAATGGATGTAATTGTTATGCCTTTTTTTCTATAATGTCTGTAGAGGTCCCCACCTTTAACAGCAATTTCCATTGTAACGGGTTCAATGTTGCAGGCATTTATAAAATCAGCGGTATCCCTTCTTTCTTCTTCTTGCATTCCAGCATACATTTCGTATACGGTTAGAATGCTAAGAAAGGAAATATTGTTTTCCCATAGGGGAACTATAACCTTTTTTGCATATTGCATACCCCTCAAATAGTCAATAGCAAGGTCTGTATCAATTAGGACGGTTGGCATATCCCCTGCCTTCTTCAGTCCTGAGATCGTTTACTATAGTTGTACTATCTTTTCCCCTTTCTTCCCACTTGCCAAATGTATTGACGGCTTTTTTAACTTTTTCCATCCTTATGTATTCTTTAAGCGCTTTAGCCACGAGCGAACTGAAATTACCGGAGATTTGTTTTGCTTGACTGAGTAGATCGCCGGGAATTGTGATGGAAGTTTTGACTAGTCCCATATTTCTTCCTCCTTCTCCTAAATAATATATGGCAAAAATATCTTACTGTCAAGTATTACTATACGGTAATAATACAAATTCCCCTGATTTTGCCCCTTTGTTGCATTAATAATCGCTATATTTCTACACTATCTGTAATGCAAACTTGTAAAAGTGTGTTTTTTTAGCAAAGTTTTTGCTGGGCAACTGGCGGAAGCCCTTTTGGTTGTGGCCCCGCCACTCTGCGCTGTAAGTGGTTTTATCGGCTTGTCCAACAAGCTATAAACATAGAGCCGGTTAAAAAACAAAACATTTACAACAGTCGAAATGAAAACGAGCACATAAGATATAGTTATAATTGAAACCAACCGGATAGCCCTATTTTTTTAAACGCAGGCAAATTCCCTTTCGATAACTGATAAATAATACTTTTTCCTTTCTATCGGGTCATCAAGGTTGCTTCCAAAAGTCCGGTTCAGGTTTTTATAAATTAAGTCAACAGGTATTTCTTTAATTTTCAATCCCTGCTTATGAGCCTGCAGCCAGACCTGGAGAGGAAAAGCGTATCCTTTTTCATTCAATTTCAATTTCTTGATTGCCTCGACTTTATAAGCTTTAAAACCGCAAAAAGTATCCGTTAAGTTATAACCGGTATATTTATTAATTAATTCGGTTATCTCCATGTTAATTTTTTTCCGGTCAGGTGGTGGTACTTCAAAAAGCGGAGATGAATTATTCAGGTATCTACTCCCGGAAACAATATCATAGCTGGTTATTTCATTGAAAAAGGTGGGTATTAAATAAGGCTCATGCTGCTCATCGCAGTCCATGGTAAGCACAACATCGCAATCATTATCAACAGCATGCTTAAATCCGTTCATTAAGACACAGCCATAACCGCAATTTTCTATCTGTTCTATAACTTCTATATCTTTAATTTCAGCAAGAATTTCAGAAGACTTGTCAGTAGAGCCGTCATTAATGACCAGTATCTCTCCGGAAAAATATTCTCTTACTTTACTGATAACGTCCTTTATATGCTCTTCTTCATTATATAAAGGAATAACTAAAAGATATTTATTCATTTTAAAAGGTTATAAAGTAGTTAGAACCGTGTCAAGAACTTAGATTCCCGCTTTCGCAGAGCTAAGCTCAGCTTTGCGGGAATGACACATAACGCAGGAATGTCATTCCCGAAAACACAGCATTGTCATTTCCGCACGCTCCCCGATAAAAGCATGCGAGGACAAGTTTTGGCGGGAATCTATAAACATTGAAATTCCTATACTTAAATTTATTTTAGACAAAATAGCTTCAGGATTCAAACTTTTTATAGAATTGAATTAAGGTATTTACTTTATTGCGCCTTTTTACTAAAATTAGGTAAAGGAAAAAATCATTGGAGAAAAAAATGGGAAAGAGTTTTATAGAAAACCACGTCGAGTCAGTTAGAGGGTCGTCATTATGAAAAAGTCAGCTTCCATAAACAGCACAGAAAGCTACATGCCTTTTTTTGTTTTAGTGGCGTCCATGCTTTTTCTTCTTGTATGGCAGGAAAGCACCAGGGAAAGCCCTTTAAGGCCGGGTGAATTTCGTTCTAAAGAGAGTCCACGGTTGATGT
>CBDUII010000376.1:0-2830 GCA_965367285.1 uncultured bacterium | reverse complement strand
TCAATTTTTTCGACGTAGAACGTCGGGGAATTAAACCCACTGTGTGGGATTAAATATCCGGCTTATTCCTCTAAAGTTGCAACCTAAAAACACTTCTAAAAACCTATTAAATGTCTTTTCTTTGATGAAAAAAATTTTACAGAAAGCCTCGGTACGTTTGCCCTGGTATTCGCGGGAACCGGGGCGGTTGTCATTAATGATATCAGTGGAGGCTTTATTTGCCGGACCGATTCCCGGGGCGTCTATGAATCCCGCAAGATCGATAGCACCGGCTATTATTTCAGGAGAAATATCTCATTTATATTATTACCCTGTAAAAACTTCTTTTTCAGGAAGAATTTTTTGTTATTTTCACCGGAGCGGTAGCTCCATTTGGTTGCGGCAACTTGCCGCTTTATGGATTTACATTGCAGCGCCTGTACTGGGTTCGATTCTGGCGGTTTTATGCTGCCGGAAAATTAAAGAAACGATTTAAGCCAATCAATTTCAGACAAGATTACAGGATAGTCTGGATAACAAAAATCCGATCCCGGCAGGGTCGATATAGGAATAAGCCCGGAGGGCATGATTTTTTTACTGACAACAGTATTTCATTTTATTGATCCAAAAAACATGCAATTAACCCATGGTGTCATTCCAGCATGTATTTAGCTGGAATCCAGGAATGACCTTGTATAATGGATGCCCAATAAAAACATTCGGGCATGACAATGCGGAAGCATTCAGAAATAACAAATATCTAACCCCTCCCTCACAAAATTCTAATATCCCATTACTATATTATTCGCGTAACAAAATAATAATCTTAATGGTGATAGCTCTGGTGCTTACCTTGATAGTCGCAAGAATTCCGGCAATAAAATTTTCACCTGCTAAAGAAAAAGAAATGGATAAACAATCTTTTTAAACCGGAGAATTCATACCGTTTATAAAGAGGGTGAAAAGTTTGTCAAGCTGGGCGGCAGAATTCAACTCCAGTATCACAATCAGAACCTGGATGGCAGCAATTCCACGGACACAGTCTTTTTTCGCCGTTTTCGCCCTTACATCGAGGGAAGCTTGCATAAGGATTGGAAGGGAAAATTCCAGTGGGATATGGGCAAGACCACAGGAGATAATGAAGTTACGATAAAAGATGCTTATATGCAGTACAAAGGCTTTGAAGACATGAAGATCACGGTAGGCAATGCCAATTTCCCTTTTTCCCGTGAATTCCTCACGTCATCAAAATACCAGCAGTTGGTGGAGCGTACTTTTGTGGGAGACCATGACTACGGCACGCCGGATAGAAACACGGGAATCCATGTTGAAGGGGGCTATATGGTACTTCCGGAAACATTGGAAATTGTTGCCGGATACCAGTTTCAGGATGCGGATAACTACGCCACCCAATGGACCCGCGCATCCGTAGGCGCTAACTGGTTCATTCATAAGCATGATATCAAACTGCAGTTTACCTATCGGATAGGAAAAGACCTTAAAGGTGTTCAAGGATCAGATGAGAACGAGGCGTTTGTCCAGGCACAGTATGTCTTTTAGATATTAGGGTGGTCTGTCACAAATTAATCTAATTTTAATAATTTGCTAACACAATTCTAACAAAAGTTAAGTAATTTAAACATGAAAGGAGAATAGAAAATGATTGGGACTATTTTAAAGATAACAATTTTTGTAAATATTCTTTTATTTGCGCATAACTTTGCTTTAGCCGCGCCACTTATCGCAATCGACGGTTCCAGTACGGTCTATCCGATAACTGAGGCTGTTGCGGAAGAATTTCGCAATGTGGATCGAGACATAAGAATAACGGTAGGTATTTCAGGAAGCGGCGGCGGGTTTAAGAAATTTTGTCGTGGTGAAACCGACATATCGGATGCGTCCAGACCCATAAAAGCAAAAGAAATTAAATTATGCGCTGAAAATGGAATTGAATTTATTGAATTACCTGTGGCCTATGATGGGCTCGCGGTTGTTATCAACCCTCAGAACAATTGGGCAGAGACAATTACTGTCTCGGAATTAAAAAAAATGTGGAAACCCTCTGCCCAGAGAAATCTTACCAGATGGAGCCAAATTCGAGCGGGATGGCCGGATAAAGAAATCCATTTATTTGGTCCCGGAGTGGATTCAGGGACATTTGATTACTTTACTGAAACAATAGTTGGAAAAGCTCAGGCCAGCAGGGGAGACTTTACCTCCAGCGAAGATGATAATGTTCTGGTTCGAGGAGTAGCAAGAAATAAATATGCGTTAGGATACTTTGGCCTGGCTTACTATGAAAAAAATAAAGATAAACTCAAAGTAGCAGCCATAGATAACGGCAAAAAAGCTGTAGCTCCTTCCGCTGAAACTGTGGAGAACGGGACTTATACCCCTTTGTCCCGGCCGCTTTTTATTTACATCAGTAAAAAATCGACCAACAGACCGGAGGTTCAAAAATTTATGGAATTTTATTTAAAAGAAGGGCCGGCATTAGCGCGTGAGGTAGGTTATATTTCATTACCCGATGATATCATGGCATTGGTCAAACAAAAATTTCAAAAGAGAATAACCGGCTCTGCTTACGGAGGTAAACCGAGTGTCGGCAAGTCACTAAAATCTTTATTGGAAGGCTCAATTGAGGTTCAATAAAAGTATTTCAAATATTTTGTTCCGTCAGGAAGATCCGATAATAGGCAGGCAATTTATTACCTGCTTGTATTATTCTTTTCCACTCTTCCATTTAAATTTGTCTCCCATTCCGGCAAATAAGCATTCATCAAGCTTTTGAAGAGTCTGCCGTGGTTGGGTACTTGCAGATGCAGAAGTTCATGCACAATAACATATTCCT
>CBDUII010000375.1:0-2865 GCA_965367285.1 uncultured bacterium | reverse complement strand
TTGTTTTCCGGCAGTTTCAGCAAGTCCTGACCCTCAAAAAAAATCTCCCCGCCTGTAGTGCGCCCTGCCGGTCCCTGGATGAGCCGTATGATGGAGAGGGCTGTGACGGTTTTTCCGCACCCTGATTCCCCTACAATAGCTAAGGTTTTCCCCCTATGAATATCAAAAGATATTCCATCCACAGCGCAGGCCAACCCATCAATGGTTTGGAAAGAGGTTACTAAGTTTCTTACTGAAAGGAGAATTTCATTAAACATAAATTCAAAGCCCAGATGGTATGCACGGGTGAAAACAAAAATAACAAATAACAAAAAACAAATTACAAATAAATCTCAATTCTCAAATCTCCAATAACTAAACCAACTCTCACTGCAAGTCTCAGAAATACCAGGGTTATTTCGATTTTTCTAGAATTGATGAAAGTATTTTCTTTAGCTCAACCGCTTCATTACAAAGCGAAGTTGCTTCATCTTCAAATTCTTTTTGATTGGTTTCTTTGATTAGTCTTAGCCAGTATGCGCTCTCTTTTGCCTCTTTTCTGGAAATTTTAATTCGCATTGAAAAATCCTTTTTGCCTAAAGCTTCATTAGCTTCAATATAATTAGCTCCAACTGAACCTGATGCTCGAATAACTTGTTTTATATATTCAATGTTTGAACTGGTCTTAGGTAATTTTTTACAAAATATTGCTACATTTTTTGCGAATAGAAAAGTTCGTTCTTCCAGATCGTAGGGTTTCTTTTCGTTTGATTTTTTTGCCATTGGAATTTATTTGTTATTTGGAATTTGTGGTTTGTTATTTATCAAGCAGTCAATCAAGTAGTCAATTATGCTTTTCTTTCTCATAAACTTGATATACATATTTATCTCGTTCTTAATCTCGGATCAAAGGCATCCCGTACCCCATCCGCAAACAGGTTCGCGGAAAGTACCAATCCGAACATGAGGACAAATGCCGCTGCCAAATTCCACCATACAATCGGGTCCCGTGCCAGTTCCAATCTCGCCGCGTTAATCATATTCCCCCAGCTTTCCATTGACGGATCGACTCCAACTCCCACATAAGCCAGAACCGCTTCCGCTAATACCAGGCCGCTGAAATCAAGCACAACTGTAATTAATACGATGTGCATAATATTCGGCACAATATGTTTCTGGAGAATTTTAAAATGATTTACTCCAAGGGCCTGCGATGCTTGCACGTATTCCATCTCCCGCAGCTTTAAAGTCTCTCCTCTTAAAATTCTACACAAGCCTGACCAACTGCTGACGACAAGAATCATACAGAGAAAGAGCAATCGTGTATCAGCACGAGCTGTGATACTTTCAAATTGATCAGCGTGAGTATCCATGTAAACCTGAAGCATTAATATAGCGGACGCGATTAACAAAACCCCTGGAATGGAACTGAGAGTTGTGTAAATATACTGGATGACGTCATCCACCCAGCCCTTGAAATACCCGGCCATTACACCCATCATGATGGCGAAGGGAAGCATTATCAGGGTTGTCAGAGCGCCAATAACAACGCCGGTGCGTATTCCTTTTAAAGCCCTGTAAAAAACATCCTGCCCCACTTTATCTGTTCCGAAAAGGTGTTTTCCAGGAAATTTTAATTTCGGATAGTCCCGTATTTGTTTTCCATCAGGCAGAGTGATATTTTCTTTGCTGAAAGAATGCATAGCGAGGGGAGCTGAATAGGTGCTTTCAGTATTTTCCCTGATGTTTGTCACAAACAGATCAAAAAGGGAAAGCACCTCCGGATTATAAACAGGCTGACCTTTGTTGTCATGAACAGGTTGACCGTTTTCATCTACTGCCTGGTGCTGAAAATGAATGGAATCACATAGAGCGATGACAAGGTAGCCGGAAAGGAAAAAGGCCGCTGTCATAGCTAATCTGTTATGCACTACCTGCCGGCAGGGAGCGCGAAGGTGCTCGAACCTTGAGCTATATACGGCAAAACTAACCGCGACGAAAAACAGAAGATAAATTAAAATATCCGTCCAGAGAAATACGAATTTAAAAGTCATGTTAAATTCTCAGGCACAAAGTTATAAAGACAGAAGGCACAAAGCTACAAGCTCAAAAAAACAAATTACAAATAAATTACAATTCCTGAAATTCCAATAAACTGCTCAGGCACAAAGTTGCAAAGGCAGTAGGTAGAAAGTTATTTACTCTTGCCAACCTTCCTGATTAGACTGCTTAACATACGTTCAATTTCCCTACTCTGCCCATATACTTCTTCGAAACTTTTATTGGATAAAAAATCTAAATTTCGACAAATTTCTAATTGGGTTTGCAATTCATATAAAGAACCGCTCGCTATTTGTAAAAACCTACGATAATCATTTGTCGAGTGCCTTCCATATCCTTCAGCAATATTACTTGGTATTGAGATGGAGCTTCTTCGTATTTGGGACGTAAGTCCGTATTGCTCTTCTTTGGGTAACGCTTTTGTAATTAAATAAACTTCTTTCACTAATTCCATGGACTTTTGCCAGACCAATAAATCTCTATAACTTTTTATCTTATTAGCCTCGCTCATTCTGCCTTTGTGCCTGCTGCCTTTCTGCCTTAATCTTTACTCAAACCTAATTCTCGGATCTACCCAGCTATAGCAAATATCCGTTAATATAAGACCCACGATGTAGAGCATAGACCCGAGAAAGACCATAGCACGCACAATATTAAAATCCTGGGAATTAATAGCGTTGATTGTATAACTGCCTAATCCGGGAATACCGAAAAAGGCTTCCATCACAAGAGAACCCATAAACAGCAATGGAATGATCACTACGACGCCGGTTAATATCGGAATCAAAGTGTTTTTTAGTCCATGTTTGAAAAGCACGGTTGTTT
>CBDUII010000374.1:0-2873 GCA_965367285.1 uncultured bacterium | reverse complement strand
AAATTAGCTCGCGAAGCTCGCTACTTTATTGATGTTTTGCTTCGCAAAAAAGAAACAATTATAGATATAAAAACTAATTCATACGAAGAATCTGCGGTTTTCCTTACCAAATACGGTTGAAACTTTGAAATTCCGATACAGTAAACCTTTTTGATTCCCTTGACGCGCTTGACTTGCACGCGGAATTGACTGATACTGATGAATTGCAGGCTGCCAGCTATCAGCCGTCAGCTTTCAGTTATAAAATAACCTCCCCTAAATCCCCTCATTACCAAGGATGGGAAGAGCGAAACACAGGGGTGGTCTATAATATTTTTCTCACAACAAACAACTAAAAATAGTACTTTAGAGGCCAATCAGATGAAAAGTTTTTATAACCTGCCCGAAGATCTGAAAAAAGATATTGAGGCGTACAAATCTGAAATAGACAGTTTTCTTAAAGGTGAAATGCATCCTACCCAGTTTAAGGGTAAGAGAGTTCCCCGCGGTATATATGAACAGCGTACGAACAATACTTTTATGATGAGAATAAGGATACCGGCTGGCGGTATAACCTTTGTTCAATTGGAAAAGATTTCAGAATTAAGTAAAAAATACGGGAACGGTATTCTGCATATCACTACACGCCAGGATGTACAACTGCACCAGGTTAAACTGGAAGATACCCAGAAAGTTATGTTGGAATTATTACAAGTTGGCTTGACTACAAAAGGCGGAGGGGGAAATACTGTCAGGAATATCACTGCCTGCTATGAATCGGGTATTTGCAAATACGAGTGTTTCAATGTATCACCCTATGCGATAGCGCTGACCGAATACCTTATTAAAGATCCGAAGTCCTATACCCTGCCCCGGAAATTCAAGATAGCGTTTTCCGGCTGCGGCGATGATTGTTCCAATGCCACTGTGAATGATGTAGGATTTATTGCAGCGGAAAGGTCTTTTAATGGAAAAACGGAATACGGGTTCAGGGTATATGTGGCCGGCGGTATGGGCGCAAAATCAAGAGTAGCGGAAAAGCTGGAAGACTTTATACCTCTCAGCGAAACCGGGAATGTGGCTGAAGCAATCAAGCGGCTCTTTGACAAACACGGGAATAGGAAAAACAAACATAAAGCGAGGCTCAGGTTTTTGTTTGAAAAAATGGGGCGCGATGAGTTTGTTAAACGTTACAGGAATGAGCTGGAAAGACTGAAAAATGAGGGAGGCGTAAAACTTGAAATTAGAGAAATTAGCGCGCCTTCAGAGGTTTCGGAGCCGTCTGCCGATAAAACTGATCCACCTGCCAAAGATGAAACTTACAATAAATGGTTTTCGCAGAACGTGTTTCCTCAAAAGCAGGAAGGCTTCTGTTATGTAAAAGTTTTTCTTGAGTTGGGAGATATTTCCGCAGAGCAAATGAAAAAACTGGCAGGTGTGGCAGAGAATTTCAGGGAAGGCGCAGTTCGATCAGCACATGACCAGAACCTTATTTTCAGATGGATACATAAGTCCGAGCTAAAACTTCTATACGACAAATTGAAGGAGATGGGTCTCAACAAACCCGGAGCAAAAACTGTAGAAAATATTGCCTGTTGCGCAGGCGCTTCCACCTGCAGGTTAGGAATATGTTTATCAAGAGGTCTGGCAGGCGCTCTGAGCAAAGAATTTAGAAACAGTGGCGAGAAGATTCAATCCATAAACAACCTCAATATAAAAATCAGTGGATGCCCGAATGCCTGCGGTCAGGATCCCATCGGGCAGATCGGATTTATAGGGGCAGCCAGAAGAATCGGCGAGAAAATGCTCCCGAATTATATCATTACATTAGGAGGAAGGGTTGAAGAAGGAAAAACCGCTTTGGGAGAGAATATCGGAATGGCTCCTTCTAAAGACATACCTTTCATTATTTCCAAGTTTCTTAAAGACTACACATCAAATGGTCGGAATGAAGACTTTTATGAATACATAGAGAAAAAAGGGAAATCAGTTTTGAAAAAACTTATTGATGAGAAAAAATCAGTTCCCTCTTACGAAGAGAATAAAGATTATTATTTTGACTGGGGAGCGGATGAGGAGTTCTCCCTTGCGGGCCGCGGATCTGGAGAGTGCGGCGCGGGTGTGTTTGATATGATGGAAGTTGATCTTAAAGAGGCAAAACACGCAATGGACAGGGTGGAAGAAATCATGACTAATAACGGCAATCCTGCTAAAGAATTATATGAGGCAGTAAACAGGTCAGCTCGCGCCCTGCTGGTTACGAGGGGAGCGGAACCAAAAAATGATATCGAGGCGCTTGAATATTTTGAAGAGCTGTTTATCAACACAAAATTAGTGGATAAGAAATTTCGCAAGCTGATGTATATGGCGACGGAATATAAAAACGGTGATCTTAAAGATGAGGCGGTGAGAAAAAATGATGCTTATATAAAAGAATGGACCGATGTTGTTGATGGTTGATATGAGTCTATGGACGACTCTCTCAAGTTTAATACAAAAAAAGACAAGCAGGGAGGAGCTGAAAAAGCAACAGAACCAAAAGCCGGAACCCGCCTCTTGGATTTAAAAGGGGTTAAATGCCCATTTAATTACGTGAAGGCAAAGCTGCAACTTGAGACAATGGAAAGAGGCGCACTGCTTGAACTTTTCCTTGATGATGGTGAGCCGATTAAAAATGTCCCAACCAGCTTGAAAAACGACGGGCAGGAAATAGTAGAAATGGAAAAAATGGATACTGGACATTACAGGCTTCTTGTTAAAAAAAAAGTTTAACTTTTTCTCAGAAACCGCTAAGATAGCAATGGGTATTTAAAAAATGAAAAAACTTCTCGCAAATCCTGGTTTTTTGGGAACATACGGAACTATAGGAGCGGATATCAGCTACTTGATGGCAA
>CBDUII010000373.1:0-2888 GCA_965367285.1 uncultured bacterium | reverse complement strand
GTAATTTTCGACACTGTTTTAAGCTTGAGGAAGGTTAAAAAACTGAGCATATAATCAGTTACCCATTTTTTTTTCAAAAACTTTATTTTCAAAAATCAGAAGAATCTTTTCAGACTGGATTTCTAAAACCTCGATATCATCCAGACGGTCTCCCTCTTTTAATTTTATCTGGTTTTTTTCCTTATAACTCGCTATAGCATAATTTAGCGGAGCGCCCTCTCCGAAAAAAACTATACCACTTATTTTTAGGTCAGCAATATCCTGAGGTAATGCTTTCGATGGTATAGCTTTTGTAAGCTCAGGCTTAAGCCTGCGATCCTCATCTATAAGTTTTTTCATTTCTGTTGGTATATATTCTTTTTGAATTAGTTGTTCAATATGGTCGAGACGCTTATTCAGGTCTTCATCAGAAAGATCTTGAGGAATCGGCAATGTTTCAGTATTTTCTTTTACTTCTTTTTTAGTTTCGACCTTTTTTGAAAGTAATTCTATTTTTTTGCCCGGTTCAGTAACTGGCGCAGCAGGCGGATTGATTGCGCTTAAAGCGCTGTCATTATTTTCTGGAATACGATTTAAATCCTGGGGCGCTTTTGGCTGGTTAGAAATTATCGGAAGGTTTGATAAATTAATCGGAAGATTAAAAGAAGAAGGAGAAAATTTGAAAACATAAAAGTTCAAAAAGAAAAAAACAGAAATTACTAAAATCAAAAAAGTCAGCAGACGACTTCTTCTTTTTAATATCTTTATAACATTAGTTTCGGAACTGTCTTTAAGTATTAATTTTTTTATATCAAATTTCTTGTCGAATTTAGATTTTTCCTTTTCAAGCTTTTTAAGACTATCCAGAATATAACTCATGGTATACCTTAAGCTGTCAGCTATCAGTTTTCAGCTAAAAAACATTATCGGCCAATGACTAATGGCCAACACCTTTCACCAGTTGTGGAGTTTTATAAATTCCCAATTTATTATAAAGAATAATCTTAGTCTCTTTTCCCACAACACCATCAACTTTCAGTTTATGTTCTTTTTGAAATCGCATCACTGCCTTTTTTAACCTGTTATTAAATACTTTAGTTGCCTTACCATCATAAAACCCCAACTTTTTCAGTTTTTTGGACAACCAGGTGACTTCAAATCCACTATTACCTTTTTTTATTTCCTGATCAAAATTTTCAAAGTTTTTCCAGAAAACATAGGCTCTTCCATTCCATGTTTTTTCAACTACTTCTCTGGTGATCTGAACCTTTTTCCCTTTTGATATAAAAGTGAGGTGACCATTTTGCGCTTCCACTAACAAAAGGAAAGAGGGGGGTAGAGATTTCAACGGTTGAAACAAAAGCACAGCCGGGTAATTTAGCAATTTTAATTGCTGCAGGTCAGTATCCATTTCAAAATATGAAAGTCCTCTCATTTCTCTTAGCCTGAAAAAATTTCCCCTGGCTAATTCATCTGGTGGTAATGGAGGCAAGTCCCATATATCCAATACTGCAGCAATAACGTTTATCTTGCTTTGGTCAGCTACTTGATTCAAAAAATTATCAAACTCCTCCTTTGTATTTAGCAGAGGGGGTTCTTCAGGAAGAGAAACTGTGTTTAAAACGGGCGTTTCTTCAGGTTGAGAATCCGCAAGCGTATCTTTAGGAAGGTGTTCCATTTTTACAGCAATGTCGCTTTCATTCTCTCCTGTTTTGATAACTCCAGGAAGAATATCTTTTTGAGAAAAGTATAAATAAATTCCAAAAAACAAAAAGGCTAAAAACAGCAGACTGTAGAGAATAGTTCTTTTTATCAGTTTATTTTTATGCAAAAATCGATATCTTTTTTTCTGAAGGTCTCTGATAGCAAATTTAATAATTTTTAAATCTATTTGTTTTTTGTCTAAAGTAAACGCAACAATTAACGCGCGATCCGCAAGAACATTAATCAGCCTTGGAATCCCTTTAGAATAATCATGTATTTTACTCATTGCATTGCGGGTAAAAGTCAGCTTTCCATTTCCCCCCGCTATTCTCGTCCGATGCTGAATATAACTTGAGGTTTCATCTTTACTTAAAGGGAGCAACTCCCAGTCAACAGTAATTCTCTGTTTTAACTGTCTGAGATCAGGACGGGACAATGTGATTTCAAGTTCCGGCTGCCCAACAAGAATAATCTGGATTAATTTATTTGTCTCGGTTTCTAAATTGGAAAGTAATCGGAGTTGTTCAAGTACATTGGGGGTCAGGTTCTGGGCTTCGTCAATAATAATGATAACTTTGTTTCCCTGTCTTTTTTCTTCAAGAAGATACTCGTTGAGTTCATCTATCAGGTATTTTTTACTTTCATTATTTGATGGAATGCCCAGTTCATCATTGATATTCTGAAGCAACTCTACATCCGTCAAACAGGGATTAAAAATATAAGCTACTTTAATTTTTTTATCTAAATGGTTCAAGAAACTACGGCATAAAGTTGTCTTTCCGGTCCCTACTTCCCCTGTAATAGTTACAAAACCCTTATTTTCCTGAATACTGAAAACTAAGTGCGCGAGGGCTTCCTGATGCTCTTTGCTCATGTAAAAAAATTTGGGGTCGGGCGTTAGTTTGAAAGGTTTTTCCTTTAGCCCGAAATAGCTTTCGTAGAGAGACTGTTCTGCCACATCTGTATTGATTTGATTTGGTGAAGAAGAAAGAATATTTGATTTTTTATTTAAAATATTTGACTCCATAATTGATCATAAGATTATCAAATCAATAGACAATTTGCAATTTTTTAGAAGGTAAACTCCATTCCGTCGTAAGCAAGAGAGACATTTTCCGGAAAGTTTTCTGGCGCCGTTTCAAAATCAACATTATGGCCAAGATGAGTCAGAAATTCCCGACCTCCAATATAATAAAATGATTTCC
>CBDUII010000372.1:0-2906 GCA_965367285.1 uncultured bacterium | reverse complement strand
CTGGTGGATTCAGATGAAGTAAAGGATTTGCCGGACGGTAAATTTAAGACATTCTGTTACCCCATTATAAGATCTGCCAGGGATGAGGTCGGGAAAGAAATTGTGGCAAACATTATATCCCTTGGCATGATAACGGAACTTACAAAGATCGTTACCCATCAGGCCATGGAGAAGGCTGTTCTTAAAAGAGTGCCAAAACCATTCCTTGATCTTAATAAAAAGGCCCTTGAATTCGGTTTTGAAAAGGCAATGACTTTAATATAAAAGGATAAACATGATTGCTAAAAACAACGTTCTTCTTAAAACACAGTTTGATGATCTCGGCCCGGTTAAAAGAGGCAAGGTAAGAGACATCTATGATCTGGGAGATAATCTCTTAATTATCGCTACGGACAGGATTTCGGCCTTTGATGTAGTTCTCCCAAACGGAATTCCCGACAAGGGACCGGTACTTACAAGCCTGTCTGAATTCTGGTTTCAAATGATGGAAGATATCGTTCCTCACCATCTGATTTCCACGGATTTAGCGGACTTCCCAAAAGAATGCCGTCCCTATGCGGACCAGCTAAAAGGGCGAAGTATGCTGGTAAAAAAGGCCCAACCATTACCGGTGGAATGTATCGTCAGGGGCTACCTTGCCGGGTCAGACTGGAAGGAATATTGTTCTACAGGAAAGGTCTGTGGAGTCTTATTACCCGCGGGGCTTAAAGAGTCTGAGAAGTTGCCAGACCCCATCTTTACACCCTCCACCAAGGCACAGGAAGGAAAACATGATGTCAATATAACTTTTAAAACCATGGAAAAGATGGTAGGCGCTGATATTGCCAGGCAGGTCAAGGATTTAAGCATCTCTATATATTCCAGGGCCCAGGAGTTCTCTAAATCTCAAAGAATCATCATAGCGGATACCAAGCTTGAGTTTGGAATCCTCAATGAAAAACTTATGCTTATTGACGAACTCCTTACCCCTGACTCCTCCAGGTTCTGGCCCATAGATGATTATTCCACAGGCAGACCTCAGCAGTCTATGGACAAACAGTTCGTGAGGGATTATCTCACTTCTATTAACTGGGATAAAATTGAGAAGGGCTCGGTCCTCCCACCCGATGTTGTAAATAAAACAAGGGATATATACCTTAATATATTTGAAGCCCTTACTTCATAATTATGATTTCAATAAAATCTTTAGCAATAGTCTTAATTATTCTATTAGTTTTTTTGGTAAATGGAGCTAATGGACAGAAGAAAGCGTTCACAGCAAAAAAAAATAAAGACGGTGTTCAGGTAATTGAGATGAAAGCAGGTGATTACTATTTTTCTCCTAACAGGATTACGGTAAAGGTTAATGTGCCGGTAGAAATTAACATTATCAGAAAATCCGAATACGTAACGCATAATATAGTGCTAAAAGCGCCGGGGGCAGGGATTAACATTAATGAGTCTATGCTTTTTGTTTCAGAGCCTAAAACTATAAAGTTTACTCCTACTAAAACCGGTAAATATCTTTTTTATTGTGATAAAAAGGTATTCTTCTTTATAAAACACAGGTCAAAAGGCATGGAAGGCATACTTGAAGAAATCGAATAATAAATTCTATACGGTCATAAGAACAAGGATAGATTCCCGCTTTCGCGGGAATGACAGGGCATGAGCGTGTGAATAACAAGGAGAAAACGCAGTAATGACAAACATGGCAGTAATGTCATTCCCAAAGTCATAACATGTCATTCCCGGCTTGATCGGGAATCCAAAGAAAACTATTTTATGCTCCCATTAATAATGTAGTATTATTAACAATTAAAATTAGTGCAAAGCAAGCTTTTGAAGCATTTCTTAATCTAATGAACTGCCTCGAGGCAAGCTCACAAGGTATCGAATTGGAATCTTCGTTAAAAATTCGCGGCAAGCTGCGGAGAATTAAACCCACGGTGAGAGAGCCTTCCAGCGAAAAAAATATCTGGTGGGGAAAAGTGAACAAAGGTATAGATTTCTCGTGGAGTTTATCCTGAGCTTTTAAAAGAGTTTTTAACTAAAATAACGAGCCGGAGGCTCGCTATTTTATTGAAGATAATATTTTGAGGTAATAATCATGTCTTTCGACCAGGTAACTCTTGTACAAAAAAAATATATCATGCGAACTAATAGAGCGGTTTGCCAATCGACCAGGGAGGTTCTAAGCAGTAAACTATTTAAGGAAATTGTAACAAACTTTGCCGCACATCTTCGCCTGCATAACTCGCAGGAATTGAATATATTTAACGGCAAACAGGTTGATAGGGAATGCACCAACGTCTTGATCAAGACCCTTCAGCTCCTCGGTGAAGCCCCTGCCGACCATGTTGTGAACACATATCCCGAAGCTAAAGCTTTTCTAAAGGATCCGGATATTCTTAATACGTTTGTTGAAGACCTTTATAACTACTGGCGTAGTTTCGATAGATTCATTGTCTACTGTTCTGGTCTTAATGCCGGCGCAGGCTCTGCAGGCTCTGAGAATAAGCCCCACAGGGTATTTAATCAAATGGTGGAAAAGCTCCAGCAAAGTGTAAGGGAAGTTTATCGGAATATAAAGGAAAATATCACTGGAAGCCATCCAAGGATTTACCGCCAGGTAACAGCCGGGAGCCATATAGGTGTGATAGCGGTTCCAAAAGAATGGCCATGTCCCAAGGGACCTTATGCAGCCCTCCTCAAGATTCCCATGATTCGCCAGATTCTCTTAAGCCCGCCCATTATTTTTGATCCCCCGCTGAATAAGAGAACCGGCCAGTTTCAGAAAATCCATACGAACCCGCTTGACGGGTGGAGCGCGGACACTAATGTATGGTTTTGTTTTCCTGCAATACACGGGCCGCTCCTTATTCAGATTTTCTTTCCTCAGATTTGTATGGAACGCGGTTGTTCCC
>CBDUII010000371.1:0-2909 GCA_965367285.1 uncultured bacterium | reverse complement strand
AAAATGGATTACATAATTAAATATAGGAGGAAATAATGAGAAAATCTGGTTTTTTAGTAATAGCTCTGGCAGCTTTAATGGTTGTTGGATCATCGACTGCCTTTGCTGCCAGTTTAGCAACGGATAATTCTACGATAGCATCACCTTACTATCAGGCAGATGCTAATTGTATTTATACTTTCATTGGGATTTCAAATACTTCGATATAAGGGAATATCAGCCGGGGTATTACAGTAACAGCAATGTCAGCAGCAAATACTGCGGGTATATCTGTAACATTTACGATTTCTCCTGCAACTACAACAAAGGTATTTATCACCAACACTAATCACAGTTCAGTAAATAGCGCGACAGTAACTGGCGTGCAATGGATCGCATTAACCGGAAGCGGCCAGTTAGTTATTGCGGGCGCTTATGGATATGATACAGATGAAACTCTTTTCGATAACACGACCGGCTTTGTTGATCTTTTATCTGTTTGGGGAGCAATTGTAATACCTTCAAGCTCAACCGGTTTTGCCATGGAATTTATAGGCGATATGGCGGATAGTACTTCTGATAGTCTTACTGATGGCCTTGGTAGATTCGGCGGAATGTAATATCAGTCTTTTTGTAAGTTAAATTTAAGTATTATGTTATTAAGAAAGTCCCCCGTCCCTTTTAAGGGGCGGGGGCTTTTTTTTTGCTGGACAGGGGGGTCTTGTATCATATTTTAATAATTAGCCACAAAGACACAACAAAAAAATAAGGAAAAAATACTTTTTTAGAGAAGAATGACATACTCCCCGACGCAGAGCATCGGGGTATCTAAAACAACTTTATCAATTTTTTCGACGTAGAACGGTCGGGGAATTAAACCCACTGTGTGGGATTAACAGATTACTTTAGGAGTGCAATGCCTGTGGCATTGCATATTGCATCACCGCAGGCGATGCACTCCTAAAAAAACAAATATAGTCCAGTCCATCCTGTTAATCCCATCTAAGAATTTAAGTCTTTTCTTTGTTTCTTGGTGGCAAATACATTTTGCTTGCGGCCAAAGTCCGTGCGGTGAGCTTCGCAGTTAAATACTAAGTTTGATCTTATAATTTTTATATGTTAGCATTTGATTTATGCCTTATTCCATTAGATACATTACAATTTTACGAGCGCTTGAAAAAAACCAACCTTGAGGAATCCGCAGCGCGTGAAATAGCTGAAATGTTTAAAGAAACCTCGGAAGGATTGTCTGCCGAACTTGCTACACGACGGGATGTAGAATTAATCGTTCGAAAAGAGATTGCTCAGGCAAAAAGTGAGATCATAAAATGGGTCGCGGGGATGCTTGTGGCACAGGCAGCGATCATTGCCACGTTGGTGAAACTCTTTTAATAGGGCATGGATCAAGAAAAAGCAACTTTTGACCCTTGATCCAAATCAATGCATTTGACATGAAGGCTTATCTTTTGAAAAATATCTTACTTATTGTGGTTATCGCGTTGTTTCCGGGTTGCTCCAAACAGGAAACAAAGGTGGATATCCAGGAATCGAATGCCCATTATCAACTGGGAATGGAGTTTGCCCGGTACAAACTCCTGAATAACGCAACGGAGGAGTTTCTCCTCGCGATAAGGTATAATCCGGACAATTTTAAAGCTCACAGCAAATCAGGTATTGTATATTTCAGGATGGGACAAAATGATAAGGCAGAAAAGGAATGGGAAACGGCCTTAGCTTTAAATCCAAGCTATGTCAAAGCTTATATTAACCTTGGAACTCTCTATTACATATCGAAAGATGATAAGGAAAAAGCGTTGGAATACTGGGAAAAAGCATTGTCTGTTTCACCTGATGACGCCGATGCCTTGAATAATATTGGAAATTATTATAAGGATAAAAGCGACTTTGAAAAAGCTGTCAAATATTATGAGCAGGCAAAAGAAATAAAACCAAATTCCACATTAATACTTAATAACATCAGTCAGGTATATCTCTCCCTGGGAGAAGCAGACAGATCAAAAAAAGCGATTTTAAAATCAAAGGAAATTCAACCGGAAAACCCTTTAACAAATCATCTTTTGGGAAAATTCTATTATCAAAAAAAAGAATTAGATAAAGCCATTGAAGCATATAATGGCGTCATTGCGGCATCTCCGGGCTTTGCGCGATCCTATTATGAGTTGTCCTCGATTTACTTTAATGATAAAAAAGATTTTCCAAAGGCGGAATCCATGGTGAAAAAAGCCCATGAACTCAACCCTGCCGATAAAGATTACAACGAACTTTATAATTCAATAAAATCCGAATTAAAAAACAACAAGGGTTAACCTAACCAAAGATGTGGTATAACGGGATCAGGGGTCGGGCATCGGGGATCAGAAACCCGAAAAAGCTGATCCCTGACCACTTTTTTAAACCGGCATTCGAATGATTTCCTGATAAGCCTCTACGATTTTGTTTCTCACCTGCATTGTCAGACGAAACGCGATATCAGCTTTACCTAAGGCGAGCATAGCCGTGTGTATGGATTGGGTCTTTCCTGTGGCAAGGTCTTCAACAGCTGTATCTGCTTTTAACTGAAGGTTATTTACATTTTCTAAAGATTCGACAAGAGATTCTCCGAATGACTTTTCTCCTTTTTGCTGCAGGGAAAAAGCATTCTCCGTCCTGCTGGAACTTCCAAGCCCCGGATTTAAAATTGTTTTAAGCCCACTTTGAATTGTTATATCATTCATATTTTATAATTTCCTATGCAAAAAGGTTAAGGAGAAATTTTGACTTTTGGATTTCAGATTGCGGAATGTGGATATAAAATCTGAAATTTAATATCCAAAATTGAATTATCTTTTTCTTTCTCAAAAAACTTAAGACAGCCTGCCGCCCCTTTTTTATTTTGTTTTACCCATGAATCTGCCAGTCTTTGTGGTTGT
>CBDUII010000370.1:0-2940 GCA_965367285.1 uncultured bacterium | reverse complement strand
CATGAAAATATGTACAGTCAAAGAACGTTGTCATAATATAAAGTTAAACTTCTCCATTTCCTTCAGTATCTTGTCAAGTCCCTGTGAATCCGCGTAATGTAGAGGACCGCCTTTATCCTGGGGAAATCCAGTGCCGGCCAGCATGGCAATATCAATATCACTTAACGTAGAAACCCTTTCCTGAAAAGAAATGGCCGCTTCATTAATCATAGGGAGCAGGAGTCGGTGAACAGAAAATTCCGTGTTTGAAATCCCGGTTTCCTTCTGAGTTTCTTTGATGGCATTTTCCAAAAAAAGATCGTCCTTTTTTTCATCTGAATAATCATAAATACCTTTTCCACTTTTTGTGCCTAATCTACCTGATGCTGTTATTCGTTTTATAAGAGCCGCTGGTTTCATTCTTTCGCCGTAACTGTTGTATAAAATGTCAGCCACTGAATCAGCCACATCCAGGCCAAGCATATCCACTAAAGTAAAAGGACCCATAGGCATACCAAAAGAGACCATTGCCTCATCAATTTCTTTAACTCCGGCAGCGCCTTCCTGCAAGGCATAAAATGCTTCATTGATATAAGACATCAGAATCCGGTTGACTAAAAAACCAGCGCATTCATTTACTCTAACAGGAATCTTTCTCAATGATTCTGAAAAAGATATTACATCGTCAACTGTTTCATCAGAAGTTTGGAGACCGGGAATAACCTCTATCAATTTCATTACATGGGCTGGATTGAAAAAATGCATTCCAACGACTTTGTCGGGCTTTTTAGCAACAGACCCTAATTCAGAAATGGAAAGAGCCGATGTATTGGACGCCAGAATAGTTGTATCCGGACATGATTCACCTAATTCCTTAAAAATACTTTTTTTAATCTCCATGTTTTCAGGGACGGCTTCTATGACAATATCCACATCTGAAAAGTCTTTATAATCCGATGAGATAGAGATTAACGCCATTTTATTTTCCATCTCACCAGAGGTCATTTTTCCCTTATCGACTCTGGATTGGTATATTTTTCTTGCCGCCACCAAACCGGTTTTAGCTCTTTCTTCATCAATATCCTTGATGATTACCGGAAGACCTGAATAGCTGATTACCTGGGCAATGCCACCGCCCATTGTCCCCGCTCCAACGACCGCCGCTTTATAAATATACAAAACTAATATCTCCAGAATTATTTTGCAATAAACATTCTATCATAAATAATTCGCGTTGATTTGTGAAAACTCGTGGTTTAACGTATTTTATAATATATTAAAAAAATATCCGTAAAAATTTTTGTTGCTCCAGGAGCCAAAAAATGGTTGACTGGATAGAAGTTACCCTTAAAACACCTTCTGAAGCTGTTGGAGCTGTTAGTAATCGCTTGCTTGAATAAAGCAAGAAATCAACAAACAATTTCTAACGGGGGTTTACAGATCAGGTCTATTTTTTATCGATTTACCCTGAAATGGTATTAGAATTGCGTCTGATTTAACACTTAAGGAATTTTTCTGAATACCGATATAATAATTAGGATGGTTATTGATAGGGAGGGTTAAAAAATGGATAATGGTCAAATTCCGGAAGAAGATTACAGGAAACTATACGGTGCTTTTGTTAATGCTATAAGCAACTCAAAAGAGATTCGAGAGATCATAGAGGATTTAAGAAAAAGAAATAAAATCAATGCTATATCCATGTTTGCATTAATTGGAAAATTAGAAGAATTGTTATGCGGTTCTTCTTTGCCTGCGAAGAGAAACGTTCATGCTGTTCATAAAAAAAAACGGGGAAACTGTTTAATGGAAGCTATGGAAGGGGAATACATTGACGGGGAAAAATTGTCCACTAACGAAATAGCTTTTGAAGAATTTTGCCGGAAAAGTTTCGACGAAGAAAAGTGGCTTAAAGAAAACAGGATAAAATTTTAGAGAACTTAGATTCCCGCTTTTACGGGAATGACAGAAGGCGCAGTGTTGTCATTCCCGCATGCTCCCCGCTTAAAGCGTGCGAGGACAAGCTTTAGCTGGAATCTCAAAACATTGAAATTCCTATACATTAAATTACAACCCTTTTTTATTCATTTCTTCTTCGTAATACTTATTGTACAGGATTTCCCATTCATTAGACCCTTCCCATATATCCTTTGAAAGAGAATTTAATTTATTTTTTACGAAACCATCCACTTCATCGTCAACTGCTAATACATCCGTTATAACCTTGACTACCTGGAGTCTCACCTCGGTTATTTCGGCAATATAATCCACCTCATCTCTCTTGTCAAAATCTTTCATAATGCGATTTGCCAGTTGATTTATTTTTTCCCTGGACAATTTCATAGAACCAGATTCCTTTCCCTGACCAGTTTCTTTTTAATCATTTGAAACATTCTCCGGTGATCAACATTTCCAGTGTCCATTTCGTTCGCATGACTTGCGATTATTTTTTTTACTTCTTCGTCTAATTTATCCTCAATCATTAAATCTTCAATGATAATGCCGCTAATGATCTCTTTCAGTTTGGATGGATCTTCGGTAAAGATGATAAATTCCTCGTCAAGCAGAGAAGACGTCAGCTTGTCTGTAACGAGCGCTATCATTTCTTTTTTTAATCGCATGGTCTTTACTCTTCTATAAAAAATAACTGAACCGCTTAGGTCAGGCTATAATACCATAGCGCGGTAAGTTACAACAACCACAATTACAACCCCATGCATCCCCCTTTTTTAAGGGAGAATTTGGGGAGAGAATTCCCCTCTAACAAGAGGGTGTCCCTCCGGAACGGGGTGTGTTAAAAAATTTTGCTAAGTCTTGCATAAGGCGTTGTGCGTTGCATAAAGCACTGTAAAAAGAAAGAGCTAAACAGTGCCTAAAAAAGACAAAAACTAAACAACGCCTAAACTTTGCATAAGGCGTTGTGCGTTGCATAAAGCACTGTAAAAAGAAAGAGCTAAACAG
>CBDUII010000369.1:0-2949 GCA_965367285.1 uncultured bacterium | reverse complement strand
CCGGTCTTGAGGTGTCTCCTTTCTACTGGTGGAGCGGAAGTTTATTTAACGATAGTATTACGGTAAATCACTGGGAATACCATATCGGCATTGTGGGAATAGAAGACCCGGAAGTCATCAGCAACATGCCTGTTGTGCATAATCATTTTACTCTGCCCCCGGATAAAAAGAAGTTTGTAAGGGTTGGAATACTCTCCCTTGCCTTGATTCTTAGCATTATTCTCAAGGTAATTTATAAAAAGAGCAAATTATCCGGTTTCCTTGTAGTAGTAAAGTTACTGTTAGTAATTAACTATTATCCTTCCGCAGGGCCTGAAATAAATATTTACAGTAAGCCTTTGGATGATATAAAACCCTCCCAAAAGGTCATAGATTATGTGAAAGAGCATGGGGGCATTTCCGTTTGGCACCATATGGAGGCGATAAATGGTATTGGGAAAAAAGGCAATATTAATATTTACACACCAAAACACCCGGAAGATCTCCTGAAAACTGACGGTTTTACCGCGTTTCAAGGACAATACGAGGATGCAATCCATATTACGGATCCGGGCAAACAATGGGATCAGACTCTGATGGAATATGCAAATGGAAAAAGAGAAGCACCCCCATGGACCTTCGGTGGATTGGATTATCATGGTGTTACAGCACGCGGGCCCAAGTTAAGGAATATTAAAAATGTTTACTGGGTAAAGAAAAAGTCAAAAGAGGAAATCATAGCAGCAATGAGGGCGGGACGTTTTTACACAGTTCGCCAGGGAGAGGATTATCGCCTGATACTGGACAATTTTTCTCTTTTCGATCCCGGTCTTCAAAAAGAGGCTATCAGCGGGGAAATGATTAATATTAATGGGGAACCCATAGTTAAAATTCGAATATCTGCAAGCAATAAGAAGCAGGAAAGCGGAACTCTAAACATTATTCAAGATGGTAAGGTAGTGATTGAAAAAAAATTTACAACACCCTTTGAGAGTAATTTTAGGATGACCTCATTAAAAAAAGACGCTGATAATCTGTCCTATGTAAGGTTGATGATTCATGGTAAAAGGCCCAATATAATAAAAACCAATCCTATTTTCTACAGGGTGGTAAAAAATTGATGGTGACAACTGTCGCGATCCATCAACCCCAGTATATTCCCTGGTTAGGTTACTTTAACAAAATGGACCGCGCTGATGTGTTTGTTTATCTGGACAACGTGCAATATATTAAAAACGAGTTTAAAAACCGGAACAGGATTAAATCCGCCCGCGGCCCAATATGGTTGACCGTCCCGGTTAACTACCGTTTTCCTGAAAAAATAATGGCTGTAACGATTTCTCAGCGTGAACGCTGGCAGCACAAACACAGGCAGAGCCTCATTTCCAACTACCAGAAGGCACCTTGTTTTAACAACTACCGTGAAACCTTTATGAGTATATTTGAGAAATCATGGACTCACCTCAGCAAACTGAATACTTACGTTACGGAAAAATTAAAAGACCTTATAGGTATCAATACGAAAACCGAAGTAGCTTCGTCGCTGAATCTTCCCGAAGAACCGACAGATCGGCTTATTGCGATCTGTAAAAATTTTAAATGCACCCATTATCTTGCCGGCGCAGACAGCCAGAAATACATGGACTTTGATAGCTTCCGGAAAGCCGACATCAAAGTAATAGTACAGGAATTTCGTCACCCAAAGTATAAACAATTATTCGGAGACTTTGTTCCTTATCTTTCTGTAGTAGATTTGTTAATGAACCATGGAGAGGATTCTTTGAACATTCTGCGGGGTAGAAAAGTTGTAAGCGTTTAACAATCAGGATAATGAACTACACAGCCCAGCTTCGCCACAACCAAAATAAAATAACAACCCCCTTTTTTAAGGGGAATTGCCTTCGTTTAGTCCCCCCTATCAAGGGGGGAATTAAAGGGGGTTGTAAAAACGTTACTAAAAAAATAAGGTATTGCAAGTTAGTAACACAAAGAAAAGGAGAAAAGGAGTTAAGAGTTTTTGTTTTAACTCTTCAACTCATTTAAAACCAAATTGAACTCCCTTCTTCTTACGAGTGACTATCCGCCCCTTAAAGGGGGGATTGCCATATTATTTTATAATTTGTGGACTAACTCCAATCCTATGGAAAGTATAATTTTAGCTCCTGCGACCAAAGGATGGAGGGAGTTTGACAGGAATACTCCTTACACCATAATTCGTTTCCCCTGCCTCCCGGATCAGTCGGTTGCAGCAAAGATTATAAATTTTTTCTCTCTTGGAATGTATGCCTTCTGGTATTTAACAACCCATTCGGTTAAACACTTACATTGCGGGCAACTGATTCGCACGGGCATATTTGGATATTTAAGAAAACTGATTACAGGAAAAGGCTACTACCTCTGGGTCTATGGCGGGGAAACAAGATCCGATTTTTTCAATAACAGGTTTATCGCTTCATTAAATAATAAAATTTTGCTGAATGCGGAACTAATCATTACCATTTCACCATTTACGACTCAGGAATTTTTGGATTATGGATTAAAGGTTTTGGAAATTGTTCCTGCCGTGGATACAAATGTATTTCATCCCCGGGAAAAGAATAAAGATTTAATCGAAAAGCACAAGCTGCAGGGTAAAAAGGTGCTTTTAACATGCGGCAGGCTGGTGGAAAGAAAGGGGCATGATAAAGTATTGGAGGCATTACCTAAAGTTTTGGAAGAAATCCCCAACATTGTTTATATTATTGTAGGAGAGGGGCCGTATCAAAACAAATTGGAAGAATTAACACGACAATACGGACTACAGAAGCAAGTCCATTTTATTGGGACAGTGGATGTGGAGTTGCTCCCTGATTACTACAATTTATGTGCTCTGTTTGTTATGCTGATTCGCACAGTCGGTTCTGCCGGACCAACGACTTATTCCGTAGCGGGTTTTGGAATGGTCTTTTTGGAGGCATCAGCTTGCGGAAA
>CBDUII010000368.1:0-2950 GCA_965367285.1 uncultured bacterium | reverse complement strand
TCCGAAGTATCAAGAAGGGCCCTGGTCATATTGGTTCCGAGGATAAATTCCAGGATGATCGTACCTTGCCCTTCCGAGCTGGTGCTGGTCATTTTTTTGAGACCCTGCAGAGATTTTAACTTTTCCTCCTGTACTTCAACTATTTCCCGTTCCACTTCCTGCGGTCTGGCGCCTTCCCATCTGGTGGTGATACTGACTTCGGGCTTATCAACGTTGGGAGTTAATTGTATTGGGAGGGTAAAGATTGAAATCATCCCGAAAAGGCAGATAATAATGACGCCCACCAGTACGGTGACCGGGTTTTTGATTGCAAAATTAATTAAAGCCATAGCAGTAGTTTACAGGGTTCTGTTATCAGGGATCGGATTAGGTATAAGCTCTGAACCCCGATCCCTGATCCCTGAGAACTGAATGTTATTGATTAAGAATTTTGAGGGTCATTCCCGGACGGAGTCTTTCCCCGCCTCTGGTGACAACCAGATCTCCGGGAGAAAGATCGCCCTTCACTTCTATTAAACTTTTTCTTTGAATTCCTGTTTTAACAGGAACCCTTTTGGCTTTGTTATCTTTATCCACCACGTACACCACGTTTTGTCCTTTTGAAACTGTTATTGCATCTTGTGGGACAAAGAGAGCTTTCCTGTGTTTTCCATACGGAAGCATACCTCTAACCATCATCCCAATTTTTAAGAGAGTTTCCGGGTTATGAAGAACGAGGATTACCGGGAAAGTCCTTGAGCCTTTCTGGGCTTCCGGTATGATCTTATATACTTTTGCTGTGAATGTCCTGCCAGTAAAAGCATTAACCTTAATAGCAACCTCGGTTCCTATGTTTATCTGGTTGACAACCGATTCCGGAACAGGAAGAGTGATGCGAATAGGATCTACCTGTGATATTTTTAAAACCTGCTGTCCGCCGTCAACCCATTCTCCTATTTCAACGAGTTTATCAACAATAACTCCGGTGAAGGGTGCGTAAATGGTAGTTTTCTTCAACCGGTCTTTCAATAAAATAACTTTTGATTTTTTTACATTTACCGATGCTTCGGATTTTGCAATCTCTTCTTTTCTGGTTCCTTCAAGGGATAAATCGTAAGCAAACTTTTTCTGATGATATGCTCTTTCTGCTGCGTCTGCTTCTAATTGCGAGTTGGTAAGGAGTCTTTTGTCAATTACTTTGTCCTTGAAAAGCTGCTGGTTCCTTTCATACTCATTTTTTGCTATTGTCCGGAGGGCCGCCGCTTCATTCATTGCGGCTTTTGCTTCTTCTATTTCAAGAGGACGGTTTCCCGCCTTTAATTCTTCCAGGCTTTTAACGGCTTCCTCTACCTCTGCTTTTGCTTCCATAATGTAAATTTTTAGCTGGGAATTTGAAAGCTGGAGCAGGGGACGGCCTTTTTTGACCATGTCGCCTTCTTCAATAAATATTTTCTCAACAATTCCCTCCACTTCAGAACCGATTCTGGATACCCTTGGAGATTCAACGCTGCCAACAATAGAGATCATTTCCCGAACGGTTTCATTTTTTACTTTTTCTACTTTAACTATTGTCGCAGGGGGAGGACCATTTTTTTTGTCTGCACCGCCCTTTTCGGAACGCGATTCAGTAGAAAAAAACAGGACTATCGAAAAAACTAATAAAGCGGCAAAATATCGAAATAAAAATTTGTTCATCGCAAATCCATAAAGCGGCAAGTTGCCGCAACCAAATAGGGCTTCCGCCCTGGAGAACCATCAAAAAAACTTCTTAAAAAAACAAGTTTTTACAGTGTAATGGCATAATAGAATACCGTTACAGGTTGCAAACTGTAACGAGAAGAAATATATCCCCGCTGGAGTTTATTCCTGCGAAAGCAGGAACCTGAATGACACAGGGGCATTACAGTTATTCTCGGCTTTCCCTAACTGTCATTCTGGTTCCCCATCAAGTTGGGAATGACATTACTTGATCGGGAATCTATTTTCGTATCAGGATAATGGGAAAAATTTAATTAACAATTAGCAGTTAACAATTTAAATTGATAATTGATATTTGTTAATTGACCATTGATAATTGATTTGTCCTGTCTGTCCTGTCAAAAAAAAAAGGTTGTACTTCACCCTTTACGAGAATCCAAACTTAAAGCCCCTGCTCCATGCATAGCTATTTGCAGTAATCCGCCCATAATAGCCATATTTTTCATAAACAAGATCATTTGCGTCTGATCTCCAAAATTGTGATGGAAGATCAGAGTCACAGGAATCAGGAAAAGAAAAAGAGCCCGGGCACCCCATTTGGCTTTATATCCCAGAAGCAGTGAAAGGCCGCCTCCTATCTCAATAATGATTGTGCAAACCAGGAAAAAGCCTGTAAGAGGCATTCCCATTGCCGCCATGTATCCCATGGTTCCCTGCGGGTTCATAATTTTTCCAAATCCTGCCGTAAGAAAAATAACACAGATTAAAATTCTTGAGAGTAAAGGTATATACTGGTTAATAAAAACCTCCTTTATAAGATGTTTTTAGAAAGCAAATTTACCATTTCAATTTAAACTAATGTTGCATTAAAAAACTATCATTTTATTATATTGTCCTTTGCATATCTATGTAAAACATATTTTACCAAATATCATCTCCTTTCACTTTGAGTCTCTTACAGAGTTTATCATTTTCTCACACCCTCCATGAACAGGTCAAAGATATGGTTAGCAAATCGGATTTTTCCCATCGTATGGTGATATTAGAATATTTTTTGTATCTGAGATATATCCCTTGAAATAATTTATGTCTAAATTTATGTTTTGAGATTCGGTTTTTACCTTTGTTGTTTTTTGGGAGTTATGAAACAGGTTTAAGCTAAATGAATGAGCGGACGGTACATTAGCAAAATCCCGATATAGTAATACAAAGACCAGCCCAAATGTAATTATTTTTATTTTCATTATGGAATTCAATACAAACATTATATCTC
>CBDUII010000367.1:0-2956 GCA_965367285.1 uncultured bacterium | reverse complement strand
AAAAGAGTCGAACGACCTGAATCAGTCTTCTTTAAATATTGAACTGCATTGAGTGACTCGTTATGGGAATTCATAATGACTCCCTGGATTTTTTCGCCCAGTACGGCTTCAAAGGCGACTTCGTAATCTGAGGGAACTTCAACAGTATTGATCAAAATGTCATGAATCCCCTGAACTCCTTCATTGGCGCCCTGAGATTTCATTAAAGATTTTACTCCTTCGTGAAAACCCTCAAAATTTTTATATAGTTCATTCAATGAATTCAGTAATGCCGTATTTTCCGCCAAAACACTTCTTGTCTTATTCAGATTAGTTTCCGCTTCTTTTAGACGATTTTTCCCTTCTTCCATGCGAAGCGCAAGGGTTTCTTTTTCTTCTTTTGTTTTCAAAAGATTTTCTTTAGCTTCAGATAATGATTCCCTGTTTTTTTCAACCGCATCATTAAGTTCAGTAAATGCTTTCTCCGATTCCGCCAGTTCATTAATTAACTTCTCTTTGTTTTGTTCTAAGATTTCACTGCGAGTAGTAAGGGATGTTTCATTGTTTAATATATTTGAGTACACATTGAAAATATCCACCTGGTCTGTTTCCAGGTCTTCAAGATGGTCTGTTTTGGCCTGGAGAGTATTTTTAAGTTCTTTCAAGGCATTATTTTTTTCGTTGAATATTTTTTCTTTTAAAGAAATTTCATCATTAAGTATCTGCACACTTTCTCTTTGGTTTTCAATTTCCCGATTAAATTTTTTAAGATCTTCTTTTAGCTGATAAATTTCTTTTTCTGCTTTTTCCCCATTAGTATCATGATCTACAATCTGTTTTTTCATCATTTCGATACGGGTTTCATAGTTTTCTATTTTTCCTCTGATTTCTTAATTTTTTTGCTTAAATAGGTTCACTCACCTTTCAGTTTCGTCGGTTTCAGCTTTATGTGTTTCGATTTTATTTTGCAGGGCCGCGTTTTTGGCAATGAGTTCTTCCTGGCTGTCTTTTAGTCCGGTTAATTTTTCTTCCAGAACATTAAATTTTTCTTTCTGGTTTCTGTATTCAGTAGAATAAATGGCAAGGCCCAATTCCCTGGCTTCTTTTTTAAACCTTTTATAAACCTCGGCTTTTTTGGCCTGTCGTTTCAAAGATCGTTTTTGTTTATCCCGTTCACTGACGATGTCGTTAATTCTAAGCAGGTTCTGATTGTTCTGTTCCAGTTTTCTGATGGCTTCATTTCTTCTGTGCTTATATTTCATAATTCCGGCCGCTTCTTCAATCAAGGTTCTGCGTTCAATCGGCTTGGAATTAATAATTTGAGCTACATGGTCCTGTTCTATGATTGAAAAGGATTTGGAACTTATGCCTGTGTCTAAAAATAAATCAATGATATCTTTCATCCGGCATGGGGTTTTGTTAATAAAATATTCGCTTTCACCGGAGCGGAAATAACGACGTGTTACTGTTACCTCATCCAGACCGTCAAGACCGGTAAACGAGAGTTTGGCCGGGAGATTTCCCACGGTCAGGGACACTTCAGCCATTCCAATAGGGCTTCTGGTATCGCTGCCACCAAAAATCAGATCTTCCATCTTGTTGCCGCGTAATGTTTTTGTGCTGTATTCCCCGATAACCCAGCGAATAGCATCTATAATATTGCTTTTCCCACAACCATTGGGGCCAACTACAGCGGATAAACCAACGGGAAATTCCAATTTGGTGGAATCAGCAAACGACTTAAAACCTGTCATCTCTAAACTTTTTAAGTACATCGTTTTAAGCAAGGCAAATTTTTTTACAACTAATTTGTTAATTATAGTCGCTTAAATTTTAAAAGCAAACAAAAAAACACAATAAATTGTATAAAAAAAATATGTAACCACAATATATAGTGTTTGGTTTTTTTCATATATGAAGGGTAAGCCCGGTTAAAACTTTGTATAAGATCTTCTGCGGAGCAAAAAAGGGGTGTGTTCTTCTCTTGAGAGGGTTTTACTGAAAGCTAACCGCTGATTGCTGTATTTAATTCCTGATCCCTGTCAACTGACCTCTGACAACTGAAGGGTTGCTTTTTTTCTTATTGTAAGATATAATTATTTCAAAGAGAAGTTATATTTTTGTATTTGGAAGGTTTTTTTATGGTAACCGTTATTGGCAGTCTCACCCGGGTGAAGACAAACGATCTATCAACTAACCAAATTGGAAAAAATTTTAATTTAAATAAAAATACTCTGTCTGAGAGCAAAAGTATTGTGGAAGATTCAGTTGACATTTCTCAGGAACAAAACTTGGACTATCTAAGGGTGCAAGCGGGCGTTTTAAAAAATGAACTTTCTGGAATGATTGCGAACGCTCTCCTCAGACCTCTATCAGAAGGTATGGTTAAAGAAGACCCTCTAAATTCTATTTTGTCTCGACTCATAAAACCCGCTAAAACTATATTAGGCTCTGCCTCTGTTGGTAGTTTTTTCAAAGAGAAACTATCGTCATTTCAGAGCGCTGTCAATCAATTAGGCAATGCAGTTCTTAAAATGAGTTCCAGCACCTTACTGCGTCCGCTCAACAAAAATGCGGAACAATCCAACGCTTTGAATGGAATTTTAATCTCTATTTCAAATGAACTAACCGGTTTGGATAGTTTTATCCAAAAAAATTTGTAGTGACTCCAACTTTTTCTCAATTATTTTTCATTGTCATACAGTCAAAAACAAATTTGGCCCCTTCTCTAACCTTTTTTTATTTCAGACCCCGTCTCTGATAAAATTAAAATATTCGTAAGGGGTGGTATTCCCTATAAAAAAGATACCATCGAAATATGTTTCAATGCCATGGACAGACTTTCGATTCAATATTAAACTATGGCAAAAAAAAGGGAGGAAAATAGGGATAATATTTGTTGGTTGTCTTAGCTACGAATTTACAGACTCCTGATCAAAAACGGATTGTGAAGCTTATGGTGCAGTTGAATGTGGAA
>CBDUII010000366.1:0-2963 GCA_965367285.1 uncultured bacterium | reverse complement strand
CAAGCAAAGAACGCTTGTCCATGCCACCCTTAGCTATTTTTATTAGCCGATTATGTGATTCAGGGTAATTATTGAAATTCTTATACTTAAATCGTGGAGTCCCACGGGTAAACCCGTGGCACCTTCTCCATTTCGAGCTTTGCTCGACGCCCTTCGGGCGATTTAACATTCACCCACGGGCAAGCCCGTGGAACTCTGCCCTTCGGGTTCATTAGAAAAGCAATCATCGTGCCTACTGTCTTATTAAGATTTAAAATGCAGGGTAAAAACAGCGCCTTTTCCAGGTTCGCTTTCCACTTCTATCTTTCCGTCCATCTTTTCTATCAGCTCTTTTGAAACAGAAAGACCAATGCCCCATCCATCCTTCTTACCGGAACCCGGTTTCGTAAAAAGGGTTTTCAATCTTTCCGGCTCAATGCCGCAGCCAGTATCGGAAACAGACAACATTGTTAGACCGTTTCCTTTTTTTGAGATAACGGTTAGCGTCCCTCCTCCATCCATAGCCTCAATGGCATTGTTGATTATATTTTTTATGACCCGCTCCATATCAAATCGGTCTCCGCTAATGAGCATATCTCATTGAGCGAGTTCTTTTATGACTTTTATCTGATGATCCTTTAATTTCCTTTCAAAAGACCTGCACGCATCGGTTAATACATTGTTGATATTGATCTTTTCATGAACCGGCGTGTAAGACGCCATCGGCTCTTTGACTTTTGAGATAAGCTTGTTTATGTTTTTTGATTCCTCCTCCAGCAATTCCATGGAAAACTCTTTCAACTTTTCATCTTTTATATGCTTTACCAGGTACCGGGTTACTCGAATGACGTTATCAATGGGGCTTTTCAGGTCATGGATAAATCCGGCGCTCACCTTTCCCAAATTTGCTGACCTCGTGTGCTTTTCCAGCGCCGCTTCCAACTCCGCGACACTCTTTGACATTATGTTATAAAAACTTGCCAGGCTGCTGAATTCATCCCCTGAATCAAATGACATATCCTTATCCTTGATTCCTCCTATCAATTTTTTTAAAGGTCTGACAACCGAATAATTGACCCCGAGAAAAGCGATAACAGACATGATGATCAAGATAATCAGTCCGAGTATTACAAGACGTTTCCCCATTTTGTAAGTCGGGGCATAGGCTTCCGACAGGGGTTGTTCAATGATCAAACCCCAGTTTACTGTTTTGATGGGAGCGGCAGCGCCCAGCACCATAATCCCATTCGGGTTTTCATACTCTAAAATAGACGTCTTCCCTGCCAGCACTTCCCTGGTGATTTGCAAATAAGAGAGGTTATCCTTCCTGATAATTCCCGGTTTGGAGTTCCCTTCGCCGTGGGCAACAAGCAGCCCTGTTTTAGTGACCACGAGCGCGTATCCCTGTTTCTCTATTGTCAGGGAGTCCACCAGTCTCCACATATCGATCAGGTTGATGGTTCCGATTATTGCCCCGTCAAATTCACCCAACAGGAAAGAAGGGACGGCAACAGTCATGAAGGGAACAAGATTATTAGAGATAGAAACATCAGAAAAATATATCTCGTTTCGGGAAGCGGTTATAAAGGCAATGTCATTCGAGCGGTCTTTCAAATCACCTCCCATTTCCGATGTAACGATTTCCTCCCCATTGCGGTTGGTTATTACAAGTTTTTCGAATTCCTGAAATTGTAAAACATGACTCTTTAAAACAATATCTTTCTCTTTGTCGCTGTGACGAAGGCTGTTAAAGTCTTCTGTTATAGACCGCAGGATGCGGATGCTGTTGGTAATGTACTGCTCTATCTGCTCTGCCGTGCGTATGGCTGCTTTTTGATTTCCCCTTGATACAGACTGAAAGTCGGCCTTTGAAGATATGGAAAGAGAAAGGGCGGCAAATATAATCATAGGGATAATTATGGAAGCCACAAGGATAATACTGAGCTTAAAGGAAATACTCGAAATCCGTATAGAATGAATTATGGATTTAGGCCGATTTTTCATTTTTTTAAATTAATTTTTGAACACAGATTTCGCAGATTTTCAGGATGAAAAAAAGCAAAAAAAAATTTGGGCAAAAAATAGTGCCTGAGCATCTGCCAAAAAAAGGCTAATATTTGGTCCTTTTTTAGAAAATCCAGTCAAAATATCAAATAACTAGTTTTAATTCAATTATTTATCCCAAGAGTACCGAAAGCTGGCCTTTTGGGATGTTTAGTCTCTTTTTTTGTCCTTTTTTCATTGTACTTTTGCCTGATTCAGCTTATTGGAATTTTAGCCGTGGCCTTTTAACTTTAACTTCCTTTCTGCTTACTGCCTGCTGTCCTCTGTCTACCGTCCGCTGCCTTCTGGCTTCTGTCCACCGTTCACTGTCTTCCCCTGCCACACGGACAAACAAGTTTGTCCATGCCACCCACTGCCTACTGCCCTTGGCTTCTGTCATCTGTTTCCTGTTATCTGTCTCCTGTCCCCTGACGACTGCTCTCAGGAACATACCAGTCTTTGATATCAAACATCCAGCTCGGGTGTATTTTCACATTTTTAAACCTTTCATGGATCACAAAAAGGCTATTAGCCCAGAATAAAAATATCCCGGGAGGGTCGCTGAATATTTCTTCCTGGAATTTAAAATAAAGCTTTTTCCTCATATTAATATCAAAGGCTCTTCTCCCTTCTTCAAGATATTTATCGATCTTTTCGTTTTTATACGAGAAAAAATTATAGCCTGATGCTGTTTGCGACGAATGCCAGAACGCGTAATTATTATCAGGATCGCCTCTGCCCGCCAAATCAATTAATATTGAGTCAAATTCTTTTTTCATAATAAAGCTGTAAAATTCCTTTGCAGAATATTTTTTGGCTTTAATAGAGACGCCTATGCGATAAAGATCAACCTGTATATGTTTGAGTGTTTTTTCATCTACGGCAAACCCTTTTTTTAATAAAACATTGAATTCTATTTCTATGCCATTTTTATCCAGGAT
>CBDUII010000365.1:0-2967 GCA_965367285.1 uncultured bacterium | reverse complement strand
GTTAGGCCTTCGGCAACTTTTCTAATGCTCAAATATGTCAATCGATTGCAATGCCGTTGTCCATCCCCTGGATTCCCGCTAAAAACATTGAAATTCCTATACATTCAAATATTCTTTCATGTCTGTTCTCATCCTGCTCAAAAAGATTCATCTTGTTTTTCTAAAATATCTCTCATTACAGGGGAAATAAAGATATTATCAAGGTTGAATTTTTTCAGTTCCTGGCATAACGTTTTAACCTTCTCCTCCAGGGAAACTCTCGAATCAATAATAATGAGTGTGTCCCCTTTTACAGAGCACATACCGCTTTTAATTACAAACTCATCATCCTTCAAATTTTTAAAAATGACTTTAACGGATAGTTTTTCGGCAAGATCAACAAGACTTTGAAGGAGAGAGTCGTTAGGGTTCACATCAATTTGATTACTTAAAGAATATCCTCATGATATCATTATAAAAAGCAAATACCATCAGAGAAACCAACATGGCTATTCCTACCTGCTGGGCAATCTCTCTCTTCTTTCCGGTAACTGGTTTTCCAATAACAACCTCAATTAAAAAGAAAAGAATATGACCGCCGTCTAAGATAGGAATTGGAAGAAGATTTAATATTCCCAGGTTAATACTGAGGAGCGCGACAAAAAACACTAAATTTAAAATACCGGCTTTGGCCTGTTCTCCTGCCATTTGAAAAATCAGAATCGGACCTCCAATAGTATCCGCCGGAATTTTCTGTTGAAATAATTTTTTGATCGCGACAACTGTCAGATAAGTGATTTCCCACGTTTTCTGAAAACCTTTGTAAGTGGCAACAACCGGATTATAACGTTCTGTAATAAAAGTTGATTCCGGCTCAATTCCAATCAGCCCGACATAAATATCTTCACCGAATAGATTCTTTGTCTTCTGAGATTGCGGGATGATAACAACGTCAAATTCCTCCCGATTTCGGCTTATGGTAAAGGTCAGCTCTTTATTGGGGCTATTGTGAACAATTTCTCTTAACTCATCCCATAATTTTATAGCATTCCCTTCAATCGCAATAATCTTATCCCCGGCCATTAGTCCGGCTTGTAAAGCAGGAGAACCGTCTCTTACCTTTCCGATACCGGTTCCAAGAGTCGGCACCCCAATCATGTAAACGATCGCAAAAATCAAAACAGCAAAAACGAGATTAAAAATCGGTCCCGCGGATACAATCGCAAGCCGCCGCCAGACTGACGCTTCTGTGAAAGAATGTTCTTTGTTTTCACATTTTTCCTCAGGGTCTTCCCCTGTCAGCTTGACATACCCTCCCAGAGGAATCGCGGACAGCAGGTATTCCGTATCACCAATTTGTCTCCCAAAAATTTTAGGGCCAAACCCCAGGGAAAATTTTTCAACACCCACGCCCATTTTTTTAGCGACTAAAAAATGGCCTAATTCATGAACAAAAATAAGGGCGCCAAGAACAATTATAGCGGCAAAAATAGTATGTCCGTAGCCCATGAGCGTTACTAATATTCCGCTCCCATCAGCAAACATCGCAGTAGTCATAGTAGTTTGAAAACCTCTGTTAAAAAAAATTTATCTTTCAAGTTAGATTCCCGCTAAAATCATGCGGGAATGACATACAGGGGTTGTCATTTCTGCATGCTTTTAGAAGGAATCCATAAACATTGAAATTCCTATACATAAATTTAGCTTTGACGTTAAGATCTTTCGTTTTCGAGACAAAATGTTTCCATGTAAAAAGCTTTTGAATAAACCCAGTCCAGTTTATCCTCCCACGATTTTATTGGATAAGCCTGTCTGTGGTCCTGCACGTTCTTGCTTCTCAGGTTGTCCATTATTGCCTCAAGGCGATGATCTCTCTGAACTCCACCTCCATTCCCTGATCTACGAGAATACCAATTCCGTATGCTTCCCCCTTTGGATCACGCCCAATGATCCTCTTAAAATCAGCGCTGGAATTGACCCTCTGCACCACCCAGTCGCCCGAATAGGTTGACCCGCTTCGTATCACCACTTCGATAGGTCTGAAAAACCCTCCGTCCTTGAGGGTATCGAGAGAAATCCTCCAGGACAATTCGGTCCGCGGCCTTTTGAGCATCTCCCTGAATGAAATCGGCTGTCCCAAACAGAGATGTCATAGCAACAAGGAGTGCTATCCCGATCTTCATCATTCGATCCCTCCATGATCCCAAACCCACCGTTAAATTCGATGCCTGCTCTCTTCTGCAGGCGAGTCTGCGGTCTGTCTTAAGGCGCGCCATAGCGACCCCCCGCTTGATGCAGAGGAAGCACTTCATACCGCTTCTTTAGATCGGGATGTTCTTCAAGAAAAGCGTTGACCACCGCTTCATCCGCAAACACCCGTGGGCTTCGTTCACGGTACTCTTCGATCGTGAGACCGTAAGACTCAAAGATACTGGCCACCATGGTGTTGATCTCCTCCTCCATCTGGCGGAGTTTCTCCACAGAACGTTCCATGCGGCCACGTTCGCGCATAAACTTAATCATTGTTTCCCCAATCTCGATCCTGGCCCGAATAAAAGTCTCCATCTCCTGCTTTTTAGCCCGGGACTGCCCGGTTGGCCCTGATGATAACCCCACACAACCCCACACTGCCACCATAACCCCCAGAACCATGGCACACTTAGCCAAGGTATGTTGTCTTATATCCACCTTATCACCCCTCTCTTTACAATCCTCCGGTGCTGTAACAGTCCTCAGATTAGCCATTATTAGTTCCCCCTGTCAATCAAAAAGCTCTAACCAAAATCCACCGCCTCCACGGAAACAATTTAGATTCTTCGCTTCGCTCAGAATGACAAGCTAAGGGCTCATGCCTGTCCTGACCAACGTGACGGGGTGCCACTACTCCCCTTGTGTCATTCGGAGGGTGACCAGTCATGGCAGTCTTGCTGTCTGCAGTCAGTTTATTCAGCTAAGGCTCTCGCCCACACTATCCCAGACATGAAACTT
>CBDUII010000364.1:0-2977 GCA_965367285.1 uncultured bacterium | reverse complement strand
AAGTGTATAGCCTTTTTTTATGGGCTGCAATCGCTTTCTACAATATAGCAAGCTTTGCAGGTATGCTTCACAGGGCGAATCCGCGAAGCAAAATCTAAATGAAACTACTTTATGATCACGTAGCATGCCCATTTACTTTAAGATCTTTCCCTGACCCTTTGTTTAAAAATAATAAAGGGACGTCTTCTTCTGCAGATTCCAGATTTGCCAGGCCTGTAAGAAGAGCAATTTTTATCTTCGGATAGGTATTCTTAAGGATTTTTAATAATTCAAAACTGTTTATTTTACGCATTTTAAGATCAGTAACCACCATATCCGTGCCCTCTTTTTTAATAATTTTTAGGGCTTCTTTTACGCTCGACGTTGTTCCGCATTGATGTCCCATGTTTTCTAGAAACCGCGAGGTACACTTTCTCGTTACCTTTTTGTCATCCACTACAATAATTTTCATATTCCTTCCTACCTTATATTACTTTCCATTTCTAATAAAAGATTGAAAATTTTATCTTTTTAAGAGCTGGTATTGATGTTGCGCATCTTATCTATAAAGCTAATTAATAAACAAAGCAACTAACATACCATGCCAGTAAAACTAATAAATTAAGCTGCTTATGCAGGATACTCTTTTGGTGATACAGAAAAAGTTTCCAAAAACGAACAGACAGTTATCCGATTTCGGATAGTGGTAAATAATAGCCACTAAGATCGCTAAGGACACTAAGAAATTATTAATTGCTAATTGAGAATTATTCTCCGCTACTTGAACCCTTTGCTCTTTCCCTGATCCCTGATAACTGCTTTCCTTACCGCAGAGAACGTTGAGTTTGCAGAGAAATTTTTTCCCTTTCCAAAAAGGAGACAATAATGTAAAATCTATCGAATGCAGGTTTATTTGTCTTTCAAGGATAAACCATGAAATTTACCTTACGGGCAAAACTTCTAATCGGTTTTGGGTTGGTAGTGGGCATTTTTACTATATTCATAGCCGTTGATTTGTATTACGAGAAAAAACAAATTGAAACGATATATAAAATTTTAGAACATCCTCTCAGTGTCACCCGCGCAGTATTAAAGGCCAATATCGGCATCATAGCAATGCACCGCTCAATGAAAGATGTTGTCCTGTCCGCTAATGAAACAGAACTTGATGAATCCATCGCAATAGTAAATCAATTAGAAAAACAAGTACTTTCTGAATTCGATATTGTTAAATTAAGAATACTTGGGGAGAAAGGTCGAAAAATAGAGTCTGATGCCCGTGACATTTTTTTGAAGTGGAAACCGATCCGCTCCGAGGTTATTTCTTTGATAAGGGCCGGAAAGCATCGGGAAGCTGTGGCGATAACTAAAGGCAAAGGAGCCGATCAAGTGGCATTGCTCAACAAGAAAAAAGAGGCTGTGTGGCAATACGCGAAGAGAAAGGCCGAGGAATTTAGAGTCGAAGCTGAAAAAGCTTCAAAAAAAAGATTTATAAGGACTCTTAGCGCCACCTTTTTAGTGACTATAATAGGTCTTGTCGTCTCGGTCTTTATCTCTCTGTCTATCAGTAAAAGAATTGAGAACCTCAATAAAGTAGTTTCTCGTATTTCCGGGGGCGATATCTCCCAAAAAATCGAAGTTAAAGGCTCGGATGAAATTGCACAACTGTCCCGGAATTTCAATCAGATGACGTCCAGGTTGTCATCGATCCATAAGGAACTGGAAGCATTCAGTTACTCCGTCTCTCACGACCTTCGCGCCCCGCTTCGAAGCATGGATGGATTCAGCAAATTTTTATTGAGGGATTATAACGATAAACTGGATGAGAGAGGCAAAGATTTTCTGAACCGGATAAGAAATGCCAGCCAACATATGGCAGATATTATAGATGAGTTGTTGAAATTATCGCGTCTGACTCGTAATGAATTAAAACACGAGCCTGTGGATTTGAGCGAGCTTGCTCATTCCATTACGGATAAACTTAAAAAGGCCGAACCGAAACGCAGGGTTGAATTCCTTATTAAAGATGGATTGGTTGTAAAAGGAGACAAACTCTTATTGCGTCAGGTGCTGGTAAATTTAATCGGTAATGCATGGAAGTATACTGGAAAATCGACTCATGCTAAAATAGAATTTGGAGTAACTCAGCGTGATGGGAAAAGAGTATATTTTGTTAGTGATAACGGCGCGGGGTTTGATATGACTTACGCGAACAAATTATTCGGCGCATTCCAGCGACTGCACTCAACGGATGAATTCAAAGGCATTGGTATTGGCCTTGCTATTGTTAAGCGTATCATCAATCGCCATGGCGGACGCGTATGGGGCGAAGGAAAAACAGACGAAGGAGCAACATTCTATTTTAATCTGTGAGGAGCAGGGTTAAAGGAAAGGGTTCCGGGTTGACAGGTTCAAGGTTAAAATGCTCAATTGTCAATGCTCAACGGTTACTACGCGATAGTTTAGGTTCGTTGAGCATAAGTATTGAGAATTGAAAATTTGCAATTGAGAGTTGAGAATTGAGAATTGAAAATTGAAAGTAGGTTTTCTCTATGGCTAAAGGCGACGATATTCAGGAAAGATTAATCGATTTTGCTGTAGAAATTGTAAAATTTTGCTCACTATTATCAAATAACTCCGGGGAAAGACATGTAGCCGGACAACTTTTACGTTCTGGCACATCACCTGCTCCTAATTATGCTGAAGCTCGCGGAGCTGAAAGTACTAAAGACTTTTTACATAAGCTTGGTGTTGTATTGAAAGAACTGAATGAATCCGAAGTGTGGCTGTTACTTATTATGAAGAGCAACATGATTTCGGGTAAGCAAATAGAAAGCATCCTGAAGGAATGTAACGAGTTATGTCAAATTATTAATGCCAGCATAAAAACTTTTTTAAAGAAGAACAGATAAAGACAAATTATCAATTAAAACCGATCACTTCTCAACTCATAACTAAAATTAGCAACTATCTAAGTGTAGTTATAACAAGAAAGAAA
>CBDUII010000363.1:0-2982 GCA_965367285.1 uncultured bacterium | reverse complement strand
ATCTTTCTGAAAACGCGGAATATCACGCGGCAAAGGAAAAACAATCCTTTATCGAGGGAAAAATCCAGATGATTCAGGATAAGCTGGTGCGGGCAGAGGTAATAGATATCAGCAAAGTCCCACGGAACAGAGTCGTCTTTGGTGTCACTGTTGTCCTTGAGGACGAGGAAACATGCGAAAAGATTAAATACCAGATCGTGGGAGAAGATGAAGCGGATGTGAAAAATGGGAAAATATCAGTTACCTCTCCCATTGCCAGGGCTCTTATAGGAAAAGAACCGGATGATACTGCTGTTGCCGTTACTCCCGGTGGGAAAAGAGAATTTACTATTCTTGAAATTATTTGAATGTGTTTAGCGAGCCTATTCCCTGCGGTCTTGCTGCAGGGAGCTTCAATAATAAGGATGTTTAATTTTTCTGATACGTTTTTAAAAAATATAATTGAAAACAAAGTAACTAATCAGGAGCGCCTCTCTTTTGATGATGGCGTAACCCTGTTTAATTCTCATGACCTGTTAGGGCTGGGTTATCTTGCCAATATAGTAAGGGAAAGAAAAAATGGGCAGCGCGCATATTTTATTAATAACCGCCATATTAACCATACGAACATTTGTAAAAACCGGTGCCGGTTTTGTGCCTTTAGTAAAAGTAAAGGAGAACAAAACGCTTATGCAATGACTGTTGAAGAGATTCTGAAAGCGGCAGATTCTTATAATAATGGCAGGGTAAGCGAATTTCATATAGTCGGCGGACTCCATCCTGATCTGCCTTTTTCTTATTACCTCGACATGTTGAAAGAACTGCGAAGCAGATTCCCGGATGTTCATTTGCAGGCATTTACAGCCGTTGAGATTGCTCATTTAGCTGATATGGCTGGATTTACCATAGAGAAAACTCTTATTGAATTAAGAGAAGCTGGTCTCGATTCTTTGCCGGGAGGCGGGGCGGAGATTTTTAACCTTGACGTCCGGGAAAAAATCTGTCCGGAAAAAATCTCCGGAGAAAAGTGGCTGGAAATAATGAAAACAGCTCACGAACTCGGCATAAAATCAAACGCCACCATGCTTTATGGACACGTTGAGACCGCGGAGGACAGGATTAATCATTTGATTCAACTTCGTAATCTCCAGGATAATACCGAAGGATTTTTAGCTTTTATTCCATTAGCCTTTCATCCAAAAAATACAGGGTTGGATAATGTCAACTTTACAACCGGACAACTTGACCTGAAAGTTTTAGCTGTCTCCCGCCTGATGTTGGATAACTTTCCCCATATAAAAGCTTTCTGGATTATGATTGGTCCGAAGATCGCGCAGCTTTCCTTATCGTTCGGTGTGGATGATATCGACGGCACTGTAGTGGAGGAAAAAATCACTCATGCCGCAGGCGCAAACACAGAAGAATATATCGAAAAGAATCACTTAATTCATTTAATCCAGGAAGCAGGGAGAGAACCGGTAGAACGCGATACACTGTATAACGCTGTTTCAATATTCGTAGCTTGAAGGTTTAATGCCAATCCAATTAATGAAAGCTTTAGGTGTTATATATTCTTCAAATTTTTCAAAATCTCTGTCATAAGATATTAAGTATTTGATCCCAAGTTTCTTCACTGCGGCCAATTGCTCAAGATCTTTATCTTTTATTAGTATCAATGAAAACTCTAACTTTCATTCTCTAATTTTTTAAGATCTTTTTTTAATTGCTCCGGCTCAACTTTTCTTCTTTCATGTTCTGAGATTTTTTTCCATATCATCTCCGGGTTAATGATTCCTATATCAGAGGCATATTTTACTATTGCAGTCCTTGCGGTCTCGTCCTTAGTTGAAAAAAGTCCCACCTTAACCATTTTTTCTAATGCCTCTTCTTTTGCTTTCTCCAATTTAACAGTTGTGGTACCCATTTTTACCTCCCTTTGCAATTGTCTTTTTTTGTATTGTATCAGGAGATTTATGGTGATCAAAGATATAGTTTAAAAATTGTTCTGTTATGGACATACAACATCCCTAATTGAAAAAAAATAACATTTAGAATCCAGAGAATAAAAATATTAATATCCCATTTTCCTGTAGTGGCATATGGCGTGTGCTAATTCACCATATGGCACTAAGAAAGCGGGAATCTAAGTTCACAATATCCGAGGTTGACTTTGATTTGAGGGTGTGTGAAAATTATTTTTTGCTCGTTTAAATGAGATTAATATTAGGTTAGTACGTTTTGCGGTATTCATTATAAAGAGTAATGAAAAATATAACTATTATTGGATCGGGTCCGGCAGGTTATACCGCAGCAATATATGCTGCACGAGCTAACCTCAATCCGATTTTAATAGAGGGATTGCAACCCGGGGGTCAGTTAACTACAACAACGGAAGTGGATAATTTTCCTGGATTTTCATTGGGAATTAAAGGCCCCGAACTCATGGATGAGATGAAAAAACAGGCCCTCCGTTTTGGTACCGAGATTTTAAGCGCGGAAGTTACCAAAGCAGACCTTTCAAGAAGCCCTTTTTCAGTCACGGTAAATGAAAAGGATCTGTACCAGACCAAAACCATTATTATTGCCACAGGAGCTTCTGCCAAGCTCTTAAACCTGGAATCTGAAAAGCGCTTAATGGGATACGGTGTTTCCGCCTGCGCTACCTGTGACGGATTTTTCTTTAAGGAAAAAGAGGTTGTGGTTGTGGGAGGTGGAGATACCGCTATGGAAGAAGCAAACTTCTTAACTAAATTTGCCTCTAAGATTACCGTTATTCATAGAAGGGATCAATTAAGGGCGTCTAAAATATTGCAGGAGCGTGCTTTTAAAAATAATAAAATCAACTTCTGCTGGGATAGTGTAGTCGAAGATATTATGGATCATGATCAAGGGAAATTAACATGTATCAAACTAAAAAATGTAAAACCAAGTAAAATTACTGAGATACATTGCAAATGAGTTTTTTTTACTATATACAATAATCCAAAAAAGTCACTTTATAAA
>CBDUII010000362.1:0-2983 GCA_965367285.1 uncultured bacterium | reverse complement strand
ACTGTACCGATTAAATTAAATCCAACTGATGATATTTCAGAAGCTGACTTTTCCCCGGAAAAACTTAATATCCTGAACATGAAAAACCTCCCGCCGGATATTCCACAGCGCGGCAGGGTCACAACCAAAATCAACACCCCCCTTAGTCCCCCCTCGCGGGGGGACTTAAAGGGGGGTGTCAAAAACTTTGTCAAAAAAACAAAGTTTGATGGATGTGTAGTACAGGGAGAGGCAAGCAAGGAATCAGGAAAAGCATCGTATGAATATATTAAAAAAGCGGTAGAGCTGGCATTAGCAGATAAAGTTTCTGCTATTGTGACGGCTCCCATCAATAAAAAGTCAATTTCTTTAGCCGGTTTATCGTATGCGGGTCATACGGAAATGTTAGCCGAACTTACTGATACTAAAGATGTTGCTATGATGCTTATAGGCGGGAAAATCAGGGTGGTATTGGTAACTACGCATGTAGCCATATCCAAGGTAAATGAATTTATAAAAAAAGATAGAATTTTAAAGACCATTTCCTTAGCAAATCGTTCCCTGAGACTTTTTGGAATCAATACGACCCGGATTGCTGTAGCCGGACTTAACCCCCACGCGGGAGACAGCGGAATTTTTGGAGATGAGGAAACAAACGAGATACTGCCCGCTATTGACAAGGCGAAGGAGCATGGCATTAATGTGACAGGCCCTTACCCGGCGGACTCTTTATTTGTAAAAGCCAAAAGAGGGGAGTTTGACGTAGTTATTGTTATGTATCATGACCAGGGACTGATCCCGGTTAAAATGGAGGGATTTGGCAAAGGAGTGAATGTTACCCTGGGACTTCCGATCATCCGAACTTCCGTTGATCACGGGACTGCTTATGATATTGTTGGAAAAGGAATTGCAGACACTGGCAGCTTGATGGCAGCTTTGAAAATAGCAGTTAGACTGGCAAAAGGTAAAAAGAAACAAATTATTGCATTGCCGTAATGAAAGCTTTGGAATATTTTGCGATTAATTTACGTGGTGTTAAATCTTCTTCCTCATCTCGACTATAAGTCAAGCTATAAATTATTGCTCCATTTTGTATGTCGATAATATATAAACGAGCCGTATTTATCTTATTGCTTTTGAAAAAAAGCCACTCCTTTTTGATATTAAGACGCCCTGTTAAAATAAAATCAACTATATCCAGCTTCTTCAATTCCATTAGGTTGTTGATTACAGTTTTGCGGTCTTCCTTTTTAAAGAGCTTCTTAAATTCTTCCCATTCATCTGTTATTGAATCATAAAATGGTCCTTTATCATCCAGTGATTTCTCCAGTTCAGCCATCAGATATTCAGGCTCAATGACCTGCAAACCGGATATCACAAGGCTATCCGCAATAGCGGTAGAGAGAAATAATCCGAGATCTTCTTCTGCTCCGGTAAAAGGTATAACCCCTATTCTTTTTGAAATCATGGAAGGAACATGAGGAGAAACTTGAACCTTTAAAATACCCTCTCCTGTTTCCTGTATCTCTGTCTGTTTCTCCTGTTCGCCTGAATTTTTCCAAAAACATCCTGCAAAGAAAAAAATAAAAATCAATAAAATTAATTTTTTCATCTTTTTTCCTGAAGGTAATAAGAAAAGTATTGTTTAATAATAGATTATTTCTAACAAATTAATGAAAAAGAATCAACTATTTAATTATTTTTACGTTATAATTGCACAAGGGGTTTTGCCTTGACTTTAGAAAACCCTTCCTATAATTTTTTTTATAGAGTTAAAAAATATGTTTACCCGTCAACTATTGTATAAAAAAAGTTTAATAGCGATTTTCACGGTTTTATCTTTGGGGTTTGTGGGATGCGCTGGTCTCCAGGAAGATAAAACTTTGTCTGCGGGAGAGCTGTACAAAAAGGGAATAGAAGAATTTGCCAAGCAAGACTATAAAAAAGCCGCGGAAATCTTTAAAGAAATTCTGGATGAATTTCCTGACAGCAAGGTTCGTCCTTTATCTTTAATGGCATTAGCCAGAAGCCAGTATCAAAGTAGCGATTATGAAGAAGCAAAATTTCATTTTGAACAATTTATTGAACAATATCCGGCTAATCAACAAACAGTTAAAGCATATTATTTTAAAGCAATGTGTAGTTTTGAACAGATGGAATCTTATAAAAAAGATCAGACCAATACCCATTTGGCGTTGGAAGGTTTCGAAAAGGTGATTAATACTTTTCCTGATGGAAAATATGTGAAACTTGCCAGGCAAAAAAAAGCAATTTGTCGCAGGCAATTAGCCAGAAATATTCTTTACATTGGCCGGTACTACTTTGGGATAGGAGCATATCAATCTGTTATTAGCAGAATGGATGAATTGCTGGAAAATTACCCTAAACAGAAATTTTTAGATGAAGCAATTTTCTTATTAGGAGAGTCTTATTTAAGAGAAGGTAATAGAGAAAAAGCTTATTTTGCTTTTAAAAATCTTGTTCAAAAATTCCCCAATAGCGTTTATAAAGCCGATGCTCGCAGTCGATTAGCTTCTCTTAAGGGAAAATAGGAAGCAAAAATGGTAAAGAAAAGGCTTTTAAATACTAAAAACGCGAAGAACTCCCGTCACTCTCAATACTCAGGAATCTATGCTTTTGAAAGTTCCCTTGTGGCTTATTTTAAAGAAATAAGCACCATTCCTCTCCTAAAAAGGGAAGATGAGCATGTTTTGGGGAAGAAAATCCAAAAAGGAGATCAAGAATCACTCAAAGAATTGGTGCAGAGAAATTTGAGATATGTTGTAAGTGTTGCTTACGTGTATAAAGGATGCGGGGTTTCTCTTTCAGATCTAATTAGTGAAGGAAATATAGGGCTTATACAGGCGGCGCTCCGGTTTGACCCCTTCAGGAATGTAAAGTTTAGTACTTACGCGAGTTGGTGGATTCGACCGGCGATAAGGCATGCCGTGGCGGAGCAGTCAGGCGCTGTAAGGCTGCCGGCCAGGCAGGCAGCCCTTCTGAG
>CBDUII010000361.1:0-2990 GCA_965367285.1 uncultured bacterium | reverse complement strand
AGAATGACAAGCGAATGACTCAGACCTGTCCTGGACAAAGGGAAGGGATGACCACTCTGCCCGTCTGTCAATCTGAGGGAGGACAATCACGGAGTTTATGCTGAACGCAGTGAATGTATTTAGCAAAGGCTCCGCGAACAAAGAATCTTAACATTGAAATTTCTATGCATTTAATTAGATTTTAATTTTCTATTAAGGATACAATAAAAGCGTAGCAAGTTTTCAAAATTTTGTCAATGAAGGGGATTATGCTTAATTTGTGATTGAGATTTTTTTACTTTTTTAACCTCCCTTAAATCCCCTTCCTTCAACAAGCTCAAAAACGAGAAAAGCCGTAACTTCTCAAAAACTTGAGGTAAACAGCTTAACCCCAAGCGTGTCATTCCCGAATGCTTTTATCGGGAATCCAGGCATGTACTACAGATTGTGGATTCCCGATAAAAGCATTCGGGAATGACATATTTCGAAATGTTAGTTAGCCTCAACATATTGAGAACTTATGAAAAATCTAACCAGATTTATTCTTCTTTACCGGACTGCTTTTCCAGTTTTTTGAGACGTTCTTCATAAGCCTTAAGCTGATCTCTTATCTCCGGCAAACGCGCGATTACAGCCTGAGTTCTCAGAAACCTTCCATAGGGCATAAAAGGGGTTCCAAAAACCTTCTGATTTGCTTCTACATCCTTCCATATACCGGTTGCGGCTCCAACAAGAGTATTGTCCCCTATCTTAACGTGATCCACCACCCCGACCTGTCCGGCCAACGTAACATGATTGCCTAACTCGGAACTACCGGAAATGCCTGTTTGAGCCACAATAATACAATCTTCTCCAACCTTCACACTATGAGCGATCTGGACAAGGTTATCGATTTTGGTTCCACGTTTAATTATGGTTTTTCCCAATGCAGCGCGGTCAACAGAAACATTAGAACCGATCTCCACATCGTCTTCAATAACCACTTCCCCAATTTGAGGGATCTTATGGTACTTTCCGTCGTGAGGCACGTATCCATACCCGTCACTCCCGATCACAGTCCCGCTATGAATAGCAACCCGTTTCCCTATATAAACCTTACGCATGATTGATACATTGGGATAGATTATGCTGTCTTCTTCAATCACAGAATCATCTCCTACAAAAACACCCGGATAAAGAGTAACCCTGTTTCCGATCTTCACCTGATCTCCAATCACAACAAATGGGTAGATGGAAATATCTTTTCCAAGGGTAACGTCCTGACCAATTACAGCTTGTGGGTTAACCCCTTTTGGAGTACGGGGTTTGGCATGAAAATGAGAAACAATACAGGTGAACGCGTAAAGAGGATTCTCCACTATAATTATTGGTACAGGGCATTTTTCCTGCTGCTTTGCCAACACCACAGCGGATGCTTTTGTTTTCTCGATTTCAACGGCGTACCTCGGATGTGCCAGATAGGTGATATCTCCTTTTTTCGCGTCTTGAATTCCGGCAACTCCGGTAACTACAGCCTTGCTGTCCCCGATGACCTTGCCATCAACTAACTCTGCTAATTCTTTTAAAGATGTTTTCATAATTTAATAGGACGCAGATTTTCGCAGATAAATGCGGATAATTTTCCTGCCGGTTCCAAGTTAAACTTGGAACCAAAATGCACTTCCGCTCCAGGTACAACTTGGAGCAAACAGAAAATGTTTAAAAGGCATTATCCGCTTTTTTTACTTTCACTCACCCTTTTTTCTATGTACTGGACCACATGATCCACTGTTTTAAATTCCATGATGTCATCATCAGAAATCTGGATATTGAAGCTTTCCTCCAACTGAAAGACCAGCTCAATCGTATCCATGGAATCAAGGCCGAGTTCTTCCCTCAGTTGCGAGCTTCCCTCAATCTTCATGGATTTGTTTTTTATATAGCCCGCGAGAGCATCTGTTACTTTTTTTGCAATATCGTTTTCTGACACAAGAATTTAATTATACAGAATATTAATTTATTTTAAAACTCTTATAAAAAATAACATGAACTTAGATTCCCGCTTTCGCGGGAATGACAAAAGACGAATGCGGGAATGACAAAAAACGCTGGATTGTCATTTCCAAACACCTCTACATGTCATTCTCGAAACCACAACATGTCATTCCCGCATGCTTTTAGCGGGAATCTATCAACATTGAAATTCCTATATATCGAGATGTGCCACGCGCTTTTACTTGTTCCTTACTCAAGTTTTCGAAGAACCAATGTGGAATTATTACTTCCAAACCCGAATGAATTTACAAGCGCCACCTTTACGTTTTTCTCCACTACTGCCCTGTTAATCATATCCATCGCACATTCCGGATCAGGGTCGTCATAATTAAGGTTCGGATGCATAGCACCATCTCTAATGCTTAACGCGCATACAATCGCCGCTACAGCCCCTGCCGCTCCGATGGTGTGCCCTACAAGGGTTTTGGTGGCATTAATGACAATCTTATTCGCGTGTTCTTTAAAAAGCATTCGAATGGCTTTGATCTCAACAGGATCGCCAATCGGAGTGGATGTGGCATGGGCGTTAATATAATCCACTTCATCTCCGGGTACATTCGCGTCCGCCAGAGCCAGTTCCATGGTTTTTGCCATCTCTTTTCCGCTCTGTTCCGGAATTACCATATGAGAAGCCTCGCTCGTCGACCCGTAACCAGCAACCTCCGCGTAAATCTTCGCTTTCCGCTTTTGGGCATGTTCCAGGGATTCCAATATTAAAGTTCCTGCCCCTTCTCACATAACAAAACCGTCTCTCAGCTTTGCAAACGGTCCTCATGCCTTTTCCGGCTCGTCACTACGCGTCGCACCTGCACGCAAGCATCCAGTCCTCACACACCGTGGGATGAGGCAGCAACCTCCAACAACGGCCCGAGGGCGAACCGGCCTCTGCCGTCAGTCATCACAGACGCGGCAACCTCTCCGTGAGCTTCGAGGGCGAGCCGGTACTCGGCGAACTGCGAGACCGCCCACAGCTGTTT
>CBDUII010000360.1:0-3003 GCA_965367285.1 uncultured bacterium | reverse complement strand
AGGAATTTGGTCAACTGCTTTAACCCCTGATGTGCCATACCATGACCGATTTCATGACCCAGGACTCCTGCTAATTCAGCTTCGCTATTGGAGGTGGCCAGGATTCCGCGGGTAACATATACATAACCGCCCGGCAAAGCAAAAGCGTTAATTTCCGAACTGTCTACCACTTTAAAATAAAATTGAAATGTTGGTTCGTCAAGCGTGTCAACCAGTTTTTGTCCTATCTCATTCACATAATCCTGCAGCACTTTATCTTCGTAAAGCCCATACATTTTTATAATTCCTTCGTCAGATTTTTTGCCAATGGAAACTTCGGTATTTTCATCGAATATCTGAATAGACTGGACATAAGAGGGATTGCCAATCAAAAAGAAAGACAGAAAGGAAAAAAAAGAAACTGTAAATAAAAAAGATTTGCGGTGTATTTGTGACATAGGATTTTCTCTCATAATATAACATTGTAAACATAAAACAAAAAATTACAAATAGAAATATTAATGATTTGTGATCCCCTTTTGAAAATATATAGAACCCGTATAAAAATGCTGTTAAAATTTAGCTTGGAGGGAAATTAAGTGAAAGTCGCTGTAATAGGAGCTTCTCAGAACAGAGAAAAATTTGGGAATAAAGCAGTCCGCGCTTATGTCAAACATGGCGATACGGTCTACCCGGTCAACCCAAACTACGCTGAAATAGAAGGGATTCCAGCGTATAAATCAGTACTCGATATACCGGATGATCTGGATCGGGTTACGATGTACCTTCCTCCCGAACGCACCCTCACCGTCCTTGACGATATAGCAAAAAAAACGAAGGAGATTTTTTTCAATCCAGGCTCGGAAAACAATGCTGTAATCAGAAAAGCAGAAGAATTGGGACTGAACCTTTACCTTGCCTGCAGTGTTATAGATATAGGCTTTGATCCAAACGAATTTTAATATACCTTGCCGTTCAAAACCCTCTTTGTTATAGTGTAATCAACATGTTTGGAATTGGATTTGTAGAAATCATAGTGATTTTGGGAGTTGCCCTTATTATTATAGGCCCCAAAAATTTGCCTGATATGGCAAAATCTCTCGGAAAAGGGTATATGGAATTCATGAGAGCCTTTCGTGAAATGCAAAGATCCATTGAGGATGATGTGTCGGATATCCAGAAAACCGTTGACGACGCTACCAATGTATTTGATCACCATGAATCCGATGAAAAAAAAGATGGAACAGAACAGGAAAAGAAAGGTTTTAATCATTCAAAAAGAGAAGGTGAAGCCAAAAGAGAATGAAGCGCGTTGGTTTTGACAGTAAAATACCGTTTACAGAACATTTGGTGGAATTAAGAAACCGCCTGGGTGATGTGATCTCGACTGTGATGGTTCTTTCTGCCGTCGGTTTTTTAGCGAGGGATTACCTCATTCGCTTTCTTGAAAGCCCACTCCCCGAAGCATATAAACAGATGAGCTTTCTCTCTCCCACGGAAGGTTTTTTTGTTGCCATGAAAGTCAGTATTTTCGCGGGAATTTTATTTTCCTTCCCTGTTATTCTTTATCAAGCATGGGCATTTGTTTCTCCCGGTTTGAAAGACAAAGAAAGAAAAATGACTATTCCGCTGGTATTCTTCGGGACTTTTTTTTTTCTTCTCGGAGTTTCCTTTGCTTATTTTGCGATTTTACCGCTCGGATTAAATTTTCTTCTCTCCTTTGGAGCCAAATACTGGACTCCAAACATTACTATTGCTAATTATCTTTCATTCTGTATTAAGCTGATACTCGCGTTTGGAGCGGTTTTTGAACTTCCTCTTCTTATAGCTTTTTGTTGTAAAGTAGGGCTTATAACAACAGGCCAGCTTATTCAATATAGAAAACATGCCATCCTTTCATTTTTTGTTTTAGCGTCTATTCTGACGCCGCCGGATGTTATTACCCAGATTTTTATGGCCCTGCCTTTGATCTTATTATATGAAGTCGGAATATACGCTGGAAAACTGTTCGAGAAAAAAAAGGAGGAATCAGCCGGTGAACGAGATGAACAAGAGTCCGAAGCCTGATGTCAGGGTTCATGTTATTATTAGCGGGATTGTGCAGGGGGTGTTTTTCAGGGCCAACACAAAATCAGAAGCAGACCGGTTGGGGGTTTACGGATGGGTAAGAAACAGGATGGACGGAACAGTGGAAATTACAGCAGAAGGGGAGAAAGAAATTATAGAACGATTTATTCAGCGGTGTCGTAAAGGGCCACCGGGGGCTGACGTGAAAAATGTGGAACTGAACAAAGAAGAATTCAAAGGCGAGTTTAAATCTTTTAATATTGCTTGTTGATGGGAGCGCTGAGGGAACCAAAGCCGGTAAAATTATTTTCAGGCCTGATATTCAAAAAAAAAGAAATTTTACTTTCAACTCAGGAAAAACTTGTTGAGGCTTTTGGTGAGATAGATTTTGAAAGCGATATCCTCCCTTTTGATTATACTGATTACTATGAAAAGGAGATGGGAAAAGGTTTAAAGCGGAAAATCATCTCCTTTTCAAAATTGATCCCGCGAAACAACCTGCCAGATATAAAAAATAAAACCGGTGAATTAGAAAAAGAATTCAGCCATCCGGGTACAGGAAACAGAACCATTAACATAGACCCCGGTTATTTATCCGAAGAAAACGTAGTCCTTGCCACCACAAAAGGCTACTCCCATCGTCCATATCTCAACTCCGGTATTTACGCGGAAATGACATATTATTACAAAAGAGAGTCATATAGGACATTTGATTGGACCTATCCTGATTATAAACTACCTGAGCGAATCGAGATGTTTCACCACTTGCGCAATCTCTACATTTCAAAAATTTCCCATGATTAAAATGGAATGCTAACGCAGAGGGGTGGCACAATAAGCTGACGGCTCTTATGAGTAATTAATTTTCCATGCAGACTTGGGTAGAAGCCACAGTCACCTGCGGCAACCCCCGTTAGAACCCATCGTGCCCTATTAAGGCAATAGGCTCACGATCAC
>CBDUII010000359.1:0-3028 GCA_965367285.1 uncultured bacterium | reverse complement strand
GTGTGCTCAGGAAAATATACCAGGGGCATGAAGCTCTCCCACCTCAGAATCAATAAAAAAATTACCACAAGTAGATTTCAGCGTTTGGCACTGCTAAGGAGATTGAAAACCAGAAGGCTCGCCGGGATGCAACACCTTGCAGCTTGGTTCCCTTAAGCGGTCCCGAAATTGCCTTTCCGTTGAAGTCCCAGCTTGTACCTGTTTCTTTATCTATAAACAACTGAGCCTTAAGCAGGAATGTCAGCTTCCGGCCATCTACTGTTCTTAAAAACGCGTTTCCGGCAGGACCATCAGCCCGTGAAAAAACCGTTACCGGCACGCCTCCCACATTGTCATTAACCACGCCATTGCCAATGCGCGACAGTGGGTATACTTTCTCTTTGTTGCCGGCATGAACGGTTACGACAATATCGGCAGGCCCAAGGGCTTTGCCTATTTTATCTGTGTCGACCGGAAACGGAAAGCGCATTGCGGCTACGCTCTGTGGATAGTTTCTAAAGGGGTCGTGGTTATAGTCATAACCCATGGGTAGATTTTGGATGCGGGAAAGTACGCGGGTATTGGGATACAGCTTTTTCCACTGACCCCAGGGGATGGTTGTCGACGGCAGCAGCTTCAGCCTGGCCCCGGTAAGCTTACCCACTATCGCTTCTCCACTGACCTGAAACCAATACGAACCGGTCTGATGGTCGAACATCACAAGGTCGTTTTGATACAGGGCGCTTGTATTGCCGAACACCAGGTCCAGTCCATTTAACCTGCGTTCATAAACTATCCCGCTGCCGCAGAGGGGGCAGTAGCTAATAAGCAAGGAAATACCGTCTATCTTATCGTTCACCAGTTCATGGGAATTGAGCATTTTAACCGGGTAAGCAAATGCTTCGTCTTCACTGATATATCCTATAACAAAATCATCATCAGCGAGCCAGTCGCCTCCCTCAGGGCCTTCATAAATAGGTTCATAAATCGGACGAATTGCGTCGCGAAGCCGGCTGATCAGGGAGTCGGATGCCCGGGAGAGGGGAACTGAGCCGCCATCGAAGGTATCAAAAACAATGTCACTAATCCTGACACTGCTGATAGATTTGTCGATAGGCGGCGGAGTGGCGTCTGCCCGGCTGAACTTCATTTTATCGGCAGAGGAGGAATCTATGATAACAGGAAAAATGTAGACGGCAGAGGCGATTGCAACAACCAGTACAACGGCTATGACACTCCGCCGCCTAAAGGACGCGGCTAATAACTTGTAGACGCTAAAGTTCATACGACATATATTATCACATATTGCTCACGTAAGATTAACGTGATATTCTTAATTTGGACGCATCTGAAGATAAATAATTTCATCGAAAACCTATAATTGTTTTTAGAAGAGGCATCATGAAGAAGATTAATATTTTTGTCCTGTGGACGGTATGTTTATTTATCTTCACTTTCATACCTGCATATTCATTCAGCGCGGAACCGGTGGTTATAAAATTAACGCAGACTCCCTGCACAATAATTGAAGCGGAAAAAAATCCACAAACTTTTAATGTTAAAAACAGTGATGATTGTGAACGAATAAACAAAAAGACCTCAAAGGAACGCCCACTCAAAACTCTCCGTCTCAAACCGGGCAAAACCATCTTCAGGGTAGAAAACAAAAACGTACCCTATGAACTTGGTTTCTGGGTAAGGGGAAGAGGAGTAAAAAGGTTGACCCTCCCTTCCGCGTCCGGCGGGGGACTTAAAACAGGCAAGACACAAGATTATATTATTGACCTGAAACCGGGGGAATATCTATTCAGTTGTCCCCTCAATCCTACTCCGGATTATCCACTAATAGTGGAGTAATTACACCATTAAATAATCAACGCCTGCCGGGTCGTACCGCGCGTACTCCTCCAGTAAAAAAGCATTCACGAGTGTACTCAAGAATATCCCCATTGCTGAAGAGCATGAAACGCGCGCAGCAAGCGCCAACCTCTTCGGACGACCATTGCCAGTATCCGCTGTTAGGAGCAAAGATGGGATCAATGTGAAAGGTATTTCCACTTTCATCTTTGTTTGATTTAGATTTCTCAAAAATTGATTTTAGCTCTTTCACTGTGGGCATCCGCCAGTCGCTGTATCCACCTGTGCTTAATCTACTTACGTATTCCCTTGATTCATCCCAGCCAAGGCAATTCCCCAAATCTGAATAGCTGTCAGTTTTCGCCCACATAAGGTTAGTCTTAGTATCAGTAATTGTTCCATTTTTATTATCTATAAAACGACCGTCTTTTGAGCGTATTCCTTTCAGCTTAATTTGCTTTTTAATGTTCTCAGTCTCTTTCTTCTCTGACTTTAATTTCTTTTCAGCAAAAACTTGAGGGATCAGCAATAAAGAGAATAAAAAGAGCGTAACTAAAAAATAGTTATAAAACCTTTTTCCCATAATACTATGCAGCGTAAAAGGTTATTATTAGCTTTCACACTTTAGATAATAAACCATAGCGTGGCGTAGCCGCAACCAGGTCTCAATGTCTGATTTTATATTTCGCTGAGCAGGCTTGAAAGTGTTAAACTTTTAGTTTGAAATAATATTAACATGATATGTGTTTATCTTTTTTAACTTAATTTAATAATGGTTTGCATCTATGAACTCTGAATTCTGGCACGAACGTTGGGAGAAAAATGAAATAGGTTTTCACCAGGAGAACATCAATGCCTCGTTGCAGAAATATTGGCAAAGTCTTAACTTAGATGATAATGAGCGCGTATTTGTTCCGCTTTGCGGGAAAAGTCGCGATTTGCTCTGGATACAATCCCGGGGGCATCCTGTGCTTGGAGTAGAAATCAGTCCCCTGGGAGTGGAAACTTTCTTTAAAGAAAACAATCTGCAGGCGTCGTCTGTTTCGGACGGTAAATTTATTCGATGGAAATGCGGTACGCTGGAAATTCTGTGCGGCGATTTTTTTGATTTGCGTGCGTCGCATCTTGAAGGAATAGCCGGTGTTTATGACAGAGCCTCTCTCGTAGCTCTGCCGCCTGAAATGCGGGAACA
>CBDUII010000358.1:0-3029 GCA_965367285.1 uncultured bacterium | reverse complement strand
TATGGAAGGTTATGTCTCATTAAAACAAAAAGCTAACATCTGCCTTACCTGCACGGACACACCCTGCGAAAAGGCGTGCCCTTATGGGCTGCCTGTCGCCTCAATGCTGCAAAAGGCTCATGAGCAATTATCGTTTAGCGGTTAATTATAAAACTTAACATGGAAATTTGAAAAATAGTTTGTTAACATAACAAAATTTTAGCTTTAATTAATATTATTATTTAACGATATGCCATTAGCGCCAAAAGAAACAATTTGTCATATAGGCAAGACCAGAAAAGAAGTAAGTGTTAAGAATGCTCCCGAGGAGTTATTGAACCGTTTGATGTACTGCAAAGACCTTGATGAAGCAATTGATCGCGAATATAAAATCAAAAAAACAATGCGATTAACGCGGGAAAATATTGATAATATTGCGAAGAATCTGGGGATCGAGGTCGAAATAATTGATCTGATGGGAGCTCCCGCGGCAACTCTTAGTTTGAGACTGCTTGATAGAAAAGAAGTCAAGCTGATAATTTCGGAAGATATCGACAGAGAGACCTTCAATATCAGGGATGTTTATTATAAACAGTTTACCCATCTTACAGGAGCGGGCATGTTTTGTGGCGCAGATCTTAGGCCTGAAGGCGTTTTGATGGCAGAGGAATGTTTTTTACTTTTATGATAAATCCGCTAAACATCTCAATCTCACTTCGTTTATATCCGTAAATAAATAATTCCAATTTTTTTTATCAAAACGCGCCGGTTCGTATAAATATGTTCCGGGGTTACTTAGCGTTCAGGGATTTTCCACCAGTGTCGCTTTTTTATAAGCACAATTACTTTTTACCATAAATGAGGCTGTCCGGTATGAACGCAAGCCAGGCAAAGGCAAAATGGTTTCCATGAATGATCGGGGTTAGCTGTTTCCCTGTGAGAGGACCTTTGATCGCCTTACCTGTAATGTTCCAATGATATTTTGTTTGTTCGTCTACAAAAACCTCATCTTTCCTCTTGAAGGACAGTTGTTTACCATCAAGCATAGTTTCAAAGACCGTTGCCGCTCCTATATCGCGGGAATTTGCTATAGACGCTTTATCTAACGCGGAAGATGTTCCGGGCAGATGGAAAATAACCAAATTGGTTTTCCCAACTGTGTCGTGAAGTACCTTTTCTTTTTGTATTGTGGAAAAAGGATAAATTTTATTAATGCCGTTTAGAGAGACATTGACGATGCGTTCCATGGGAGGTAAGCGCCTATCCGGTGAATTCTGCAATAGAAATGGTGTGTTATTTATATCATCGTATCCCACGTAAGGATTCTTGCCGTAGTTTCTCATATAACCGGTTTTTTTTGAAAGCACAATACCGTTGGGATAACTTTCTTTGAAGTTCGCGTAAGAGATAATAAAAGAAAGGAGTACTTTTAATTTTGCTCCTGTCAGATCACCCACTATTGCTGTACCAACAAACTGTTGCCACCATGATTCGGTTTGACGGTCGTACATAACGAGGTCGCTGTTACGCAGTTTCCCGGTAGTTCCAAAATCGAAAAGATAGGACTTGCCGTTAAATTCAAGGCGTCGATCAAATACAATAGAAGAGTTACAAAGAGGACAAAAAGTTACAGTCAAAGGAGTTCCTTTTAATTCATCATTGACAATTTCGTGCCAGATTAATACCTGGATAGGGTATGCTTTTGCCTCACCATTTATTTCAATAGCTACCACAGGCTCATTTGGTTTGAGCCATTTGTCAGCATTTGAGAATGAAACAAAGGAGGGTTTGTCAATTGACTGGATTCCGTCTTTTGGTGGGCCTCCGGACAGAATTTCCGAGAAATTTATAGAGGTTTTATCAAAGTTGGTCTTTGGCCATTCAGACTTCCAACTCAATGGGTCACCTCCGGAAGATCGAATAAATTTGGATGAAACCAGGCCGATAAAAACCAGTAAAAGTAATACTAATATTATAACTCTCGGAGAACGTAACATATTTTTCCACAACCTTTTTTTTGACAGGATAATCAGGATAAAAAAATCATGTTTATCCTGTTATCCTGTCTAATATTCTTTTAATTAATATTTGCCAATTCTATTTTTTAGGGTTCATCGAGCAGACCTTTTTTGTGTTTGAATTGAGGTCCCTGCTTTATATAAACCTTTCTGGATATTGATATTCGGATATATCCGCGCATTATTTTCCAGCAATGTGCCGGGGCAGGTGACGGCATTACAGCCGATTTCTCCGAAATCCCCAATTACAGCCCCTAACTTTTCCATCTGCGTTTGTACTATATTCTTACCAATATTTATTTTGATCTCCCTTATAAAACCTTTTATCTTTTCTTCTTCCGTGCGAAACTGAAGGTTTGCAAGCTTAACCCCCGCGCCCAGGTTTACATAAGAGCCTATAATAGAATCGCCAATGTAAGAAAAATGGCCTGCCTCCGAATAGTTCATCATAATTGAATTTTTAATTTCAGTGGTATGGCCTATTACAGATCTCCCTCCTACAATAACATTCCCGCGGAGATAAGCACCCTGCCTGATTTCAGAATTCTTTCCGATATAAACAGCAGGTTTTATAATAGCCGTTGGCTCCAGAATTACCCCTTCTTCTATAAAAATATTCAGCTCATTAGAAACAAACGGTTTCTGAAGTTTTAAATACTTGGTGACCAGCAATAATTTTAAATCTGATCCTTTGCTGCCTTCAGACAGAGACTGCAATTCGAATCCATCAGGCAAATCGGAACAGTCTCCTTTCTCTGAAATTTTATTGCTAATGAAAAGCTCTATCTTTTTCAGAGGAGACCAGAGAAATTCACAATCCTCAAAAATGCTTTTTGCTTCAAATTGTTCAAGATTTAAAAAGAAATTTTTAAACATTATTTTATTAAAATTAATTGAAACTATTCTGCCACAAAGTCATAAAGAAAAACAAAAACCTTTTTTAGACAAGATTAACAGGATAGACTGGATATTTAAGCCTTGCATAAGGCGTTGTGCGTTGCATAAAGCACTGTAAAAAGAAAGAGCTAAACA
>CBDUII010000357.1:0-3031 GCA_965367285.1 uncultured bacterium | reverse complement strand
ACGGGACATGAGTCTTACGGCTGGGTTGTGTGAGGCATATGTTTTATATTAGCTGTGGTTGTGTGACTTATAGTGTTTTTTGGATTGCGGTGGTTCTCTATTGAATGGTTTTTTGGGAAAGGCAGATTGTAAGGCTGTTCTTGAAGAAATGCGTCTCGCAGACGGTACCCTGTGGCCCATACCCATTACTCTTGATGTAACGTAGGAATTTTCAAAGCAGATAACAAAAGGCAGCAACATATCTCTCAGGGACCAGGAGGGAGTGCTAATAGCGGTTTTAAATGTTTCAGATATATGGGTTTCTGATAAAAAGAAAGAATCTCATTCCGTTGTTGGAACAACGGATCAAAGGCATCCGGGGGTGAATTACCTGTTTAATAAGGCCAATCCGGTGTATGTAGGCGGAGAGGTTTCAGGTGTTGAGATGCCGGCACATTATGACTTTAAGCATTTCCGCGATAGCCCGCGTGAACTCAGGGAAAAATTCAAGAAACTGGGATGGCGAAAGATTGTCGCGTTTCAGACAAGAAACCCCATGCACCACGCCCATGTAGAGCTTACATTTCGCGCGGCACAACTCGCGGAAGCAAATCTGCTCATTCATCCTGTCGTCGGAATGACCAAACCAGGTGATATCGACTACTATTCCCGCGTACGCTGTTATGAGCACATCATTAAACATTACCCTGAGCTTACAACAACCCTCAGCTTGTTGCCGCTAGCGATGCGTATGGGAGGTCCTCGTGAGGCCTTATGGCATGCTATTATCCGGAAAAATTATGGCTGCACTCATCTTATAGTAGGAAGAGACCACGCAGGCCCGGGCAAAGACAGCAAAGGAAATGATTTCTATGGACCTTATGAGGCGCAGGAACTGTTGGCAAAATACCAAAAAGAACTTGGCATAGAGATGGTGCCTTTCCAGATGATGGTTTATGTAAAAGAAAAAGCGGAATACGTTCCTGTAAATGAAGTCGGTAAGGGACAGACAGCACTAAATATTTCCGGCACGGAACTTCGCCGCCGTCTTCAGGAAGGTTTAGACATACCGGAATGGTTCTCATATCCGGAAGTAGTAGATGAACTGAGAAAAACTTATCCGCCACGACACAGGCAGGGATTTACAATTTTTTTTACAGGTCTATCAGGGTCTGGAAAATCTACTATCGCTAAAGCGCTGATGGTTAAATTGATGGAAACCGGAGGAAGAGCTGTTACCCTGCTGGACGGAGATGTAGTACGTAAGAACCTTTCCAGCGAGCTCGGGTTCTCTCGTGAACACCGCGATCTCAATATACTCCGAATAGGATTTGTCGCCACAGAAATTACCAAGAACGGCGGTATTGCGATTTGCGCGCCCATTGCTCCTTATCAGGCAACACGCCAAAAAGTACGGGAGGCTATATCAGGCGTGGGAGGTTTTTTTGAAGTATTCGTCTCAACGTCATTAGAAGAATGCGAAGCAAGAGACCGCAAAGGCTTGTACGCAAAAGCAAGAGCCGGGATTATCAAAGAGTTTACCGGAATCAGCGATCCTTATGAAGCGCCTGAAACCCCGGAGCTTGAAATAGATACCCAGGATTGTTTGCCGGATGAAGCGGCACAGAGAATTATTTTACGGTTAGAAAAAGAGGGATATATTCGTTAAGGCACTTTGCATTCAGCTAATTTGTTTAATATATTATTTATTTCTCCGGTCAATTTAGAAATTTCATCTTCGTAGACGTTCAGTTCTTTTACCGTATCTTTTGACAAATCAGGACTATTAATTATCTCATCTATTTTCAGCTTTTTTTCTAATAACCCGGCGGCATTCTTCAGTAGTTTTAAAATGATTGGTTCGGGGCACATTGCGTTATTATACATATAAACGATTCTGTCCAAGGTCATGCGACATAGATCAGTTGATTCTGTTCTCAGGCAGCTTTTTCTGAATTCGTTAAGATTTACTATTTTTTTATTGATCAAAATATTTTTCCCAAACCAATTCTAACGATATCATATTAGCAAAAGAGAATTAAAAAATCAATCAACCTTTTTTATTTTACCTTCTCATAGCACATTTTGGAGATTCCCTATTGACATGATATTCTCTAATTGTATAGCCTTACTTCCACTAAACAGCAGATTGGCAGGGCCACAACCAGAGATGACAAACAGATGACAAAAACAGTAAGTAGAGAGGAAGATATCGTTGATCGTTTTTATAAAAAAACAATATTTTATACATTTGCAATGTAGTTTGAGTGAAAAACAGTGGGAAAATTAACTTTAATTTTAGGCGGCAGTAATAGTGGTAAAAGCAAATTTGCTGAAAACCTGGCAAAAAGACACAAAGATGTTTTGTATATAGCGACCGCCGAAGCAATTGATGACGAGATGAAAATGAAGCTGAAAAAACATCGTGAATCGAGACCGCCTGAATGGAAAACTATCGAAGAACCTGTGAATATCGTTAAGGTAATAAAAACTGAGGGTGATAAGTTTACAGCTGTTATAGTGGAATGCATTTTGCTTTGTGTTAATATCATGACAATAAAAAAGTCTCATCTCAAGGACGAAGATGTAGAAAAAATGGTTCTGGATAAATGGGTTAAGATGGTTGATATAATTAAAAATTCTAAGGCAGATTTTTATATTGTTTCCGGCGAAGTTGGCCTCGGCCTTATTGGTGAAAATAAACTTGTAAGGCTGTACGGAAGAGTTTTAGGACAGGCAAACCGGTTGCTTGCGGAAAACGCTGCTGAAGTGTTTTTTGTGGTGGCAGGAATTCCAACGAAAATAAAATAACCTCTTGCAGAGACGCAACCAAAATAAAAAGTAAAATCACAATATCGTATATTAACCAAAACAAAGTAAGTTAACCTACGTTAACCTATATAAGTAATGTTAACATAAAAACCGCAGAATGCCAAGTTAAATTCCATAAAACTTAATATGCTCCCTAATTTCATAATGCGATATTCGGTGTTCGTTATTCGGTATTCAAACCGCCGCTTTCAGCCCTTGTAATCAGCGGCTTCGCCTATAT
>CBDUII010000356.1:0-3048 GCA_965367285.1 uncultured bacterium | reverse complement strand
CTCCAGGCAATATGCCGTCTTTTCGCTCTTTGGCAGCATCAGAGAATGCCTTGCAAGAACCAGTTGAAATAAAAGAACCAACCGGCTCAATTACACTGCGGGAAGCTATAGCCCTGGCTCTTGTGAAAAATCCGGAATTAGCGGTTTTTTCATGGGAGATTAGAGTACGAGAGGCAAGAATGCTTCAAGCCGGACTTTTGCCTAATCCGGAGATAACAACAGAATTTCAGGATATAGGCGGATCGGGAATTTATAGTGGAACGAGCAGGGCCGAATCCACCATTCAGCTAAGCCAATTGATAGAACTCGGTGGAAAACGGTCAAAAAGAAAACGTGTTACTGTTCTCTCTCGTGATCTTGCATGGTGGGATTATGAGACGAAACGCCTTGATGTTCTCACTAACGTCACAAAAGCTTTTATTGATGTTCTTGCCGCGCAAGAACGTTTATCCTTAAACAAAGAATTAATGCGTCTTGCGGAACAGGTACTTGACACAGTTTCAGAACGGGTCAAAGCAGGAAAGGTATCCCCTGTAGAAAAACAAAGGCCGGAATTGCCTTATCCATGACCCGAATTAAATGGGAACGGGCCAGACGGGATATGGAATCAGCCTTGAAACGTCTGGCTGCTGCCTGGGGCAGTTCCTCGCCTGCTTTTGAAGAAGCTGAAGGCGATCTTGACAATATTCCTTCCATACAGTCCTTGGAACAGTTAGTTGATTCTATTTCAAAGAACCCTGATATAGCCCGCTGGGCTGCAGAGATGGAAAAGCGACGGGCTGCCGTGGAATTTGAGGATTCTAAGAAAATTCCCAATCTTACATTGAGTGGAGGGATTCGACATTTTAATGACACATCAGACAACGCCTTTATATTAGGAGTTTCTGTTCCTATCCCTCTTTTTAATCGTAACCAGGGAAGTTCAATGGAAGCAAGGCACAAGCTTGCCAAAGCTGAAAAAGAGCAGAACGCTTCTGAGTTGCGCGTTCGCACTTCGCTGGTTGTGACTTATCAAACTCTTTCCACTGCTCACGCGGAAGCAATGACTTTGAAAAATGAAATATTGCCCGGCGCGGGGAAAGCATTTGATGCTGTAAAAGAAGGCTTTCGGTTTGGGAAATTCAGCTTTTTGAATGTTCTCGATTCTCAGCGTACTCTTTTTGAAGCAAAAAGCCAGTATATAGAGGCTCTTACAGTCTTTCATAAGGCTATAGCCGATGTGGAACGTTTAACAGGAAAAGGAGTGGAAGATATTCGTTAAAAAAGGGTGCGGTTATCAGGGGGCAGGGGGCAAGTTTTACCTGTACCGCTCCTATCACAGGGTTTTGCTGACAACTGACTAACTGATAACTTTTTTCTAAGGAGACATTCAATGAAAATCACAAAAATATTGCTGGTTGCAGGTGTTCTTATAGGAGGAGGTATCCTGGCATTAAACATTGCAGGTTTAGACTATACCTCTATGGATCAAAACTCCCATGGAGAAACCAGCAAGCAAGAGGAAGATGCCGAGACAGCTAAAGGCCCTCATAGGGGAAAATTACTTTCAAAAGAAGATTTTCAACTCGAAGTCACAATTTATGAACCGGATATACCCCCGGAATTCAGGATATATCCATTCAATAATGGGAAACCGATTAATCCTGATGACGTTGAGCTAACAATAGAGCTGCACAGGCTTTGGAGAACAGACGTCATTCACTTCAAAAAGGAGCGTGATTATCTTCTTGGCGATAAGGTTGTTGAAGAACCTCACTCTTTTGACGTAAAGGTAATTGCTAAATGGAAAGACCGTAACTATAAATGGGAATACTCTTCATATGAAGGGCGAGCGGAACTTACTGAAGGCGCCATAAAAAGAGCCGGAATTGTTATCAAAACAGCCGGCCCTGTAACCATGAATAACATAATAAACCTAACAGGAGAAATAGGATTTAATACTAACAGGGTGGCTCATGTTGTTCCACGATTTGATGGAGTAGTAAGAGAGATAAGAAAAAATGAAGGAGATCATGTTAAGAAAGGGGAAATTATCCTTGTTCTGGATAGCCGTGAACTGGCTGACGCAAAAGCGAATTATCTCAATGCCGCAAGACAAGTGAACCTTGTCAAAGTAGAGCTTAAGAGAGAAAAGGTTATATTTGAAAATACAAACAGAATGCTTGATCTATTAAAAAAGGGCACAGACATGGATGACTTGCAAGACCAGCTAAAAGACTCGATTATCGGCGAAAGCAGGGCACAGCTTATACCGGCCTATGCAAAACTGAATTTCGCAAAGGTGACATATCATCGGGAGAAGAACTTGTTTGAAAAAGAGATATCCCCGGAATCGGATTACCTGTCAGCGCTGGAGGGATACAAAAGCGCCGAGGCTAAATACATTGCCCTGATTGAAAAAACATCCTATCAAGTCAGATGGGCTTTACTGCAAAAAGAAAAAGTTGCTGATACATCTGACCTTAATCTACAAACTGCAACCCAAAAACTTTTAGCTCTCGGCCTTTCGCATTCTGAAATAAAAAAAATATCCATTAATCAGAAGCTTACAAGGTATGAAATAAGGTCTCCTATAAACGGAACTGTGATTGAAAAGCATATTACTATCGGCGAAGCGGTTAAAAAGGATGATGATATCTATGTCCTTGCCGATCTCTCCGACGTATGGGGGAAAATAACTATTCCTTCAAAAGATTTGCAAAGCGTAAAAGAAGGGCAGCGGGTTTCTGTAAAGTCAGAAAAAACAGGTCTGGAAGCTAATGGAGTTCTCGTTCACATACATGCCGCAATGGATAAAAATACCCAATCTGTAATAGGCAAGGTAGTCATTCCTAACAAAGAAGGGAATTGGAGACCGGGGCAGTTCATTACAGTCGAGGTAGTCACAGAGGAAAGAATGGTGCCGGTGGCTGTATCTACTGAAGCAATTCAAACCTTCAGGGATTGGTCTGTTGTTTTTGTAAAATACGGCAATCTGTTTGAAGTTCGTCCATTAGAGCTGGGACGAAATAACGGTCAATGGGTGGAGGTACTGGAAGGGCTTGCTCC
>CBDUII010000355.1:0-3055 GCA_965367285.1 uncultured bacterium | reverse complement strand
CGCAAATACAAACCTAATACAGAAGAACGTAAAGCAAAATGTTAGTAGTACCGTCTTTAGACGAGATTTTAAAACCACCTAAAGTTGAAACTACCAACAGAGAGCCCGCTTAAAAACGGTACTACAAACGGTAATCCATTTTCTTATTTATAAATTCCTTAATTTTTTTCTCAAAAACTTCCCGGTCGAATTTCAAAGTATGTTCCCTGATTTTTTGACTGTCGAATTTATCCGTTATCTTTTCAAATTTTTGAACCGCTCCAATCAGGGACTCTACAGTTTGTTCTTCAAAAAAAAGTCCGGTTGGGGTGTTGTTTTCATTAGTATAAGGAACGACTGTTTCCAATGCTCCTCCTTTGCCAAAAGCTATTACCGGTCGGCCTGAAGCCTGGGCTTCTAACGGAGTTATTCCAAAGTCCTCCTCCCCCGGAAAAATAAAAGCTTTGCACCGGGAATAATAATGTTTTATTTCCTCATCGTCCAGGTATCCGAGGAATTCGATATTAGTACCGGCTATTTTGCGTAACTGCTTTTCACATTGCCCGCCGCCGATAATTTTAAGCGGATATCCTAATTGGTTAAAAGCCTTTATCGCCAGATCAATCCGTTTGTAAGGAGCAAAAGCAGAAACTATTAAATAGTAATCTTCAACTTCACCAGCTATCTCAAAATAATTAGTATTAACCGGGGGATAAATGACTTCTGATTCACGGTTATATATTTTTTTGATACGCCTGGAAACGTTTTGCGAACTGGCTATAAAATAATCGACCTTTCCCGATGACCTTACATCCCAATTTTGCAAATAGCCTTTAAACATAGAAAAAGTAAATCTTGTTATTGGATTGGCATTTTCTTTATTAAAGTATTGGGAAGATTGATCCCAGATATATCTCATAGGCGTAAAGCAGTAACAGATGTGGCAAGCATTTTTTCCTGTTTTAACCCCTTTCGCGACGCAATGACTGCTGCTTAAAATGAGGTCGTAATCCTTGAGTTCAAATTGCTCTATGGCAGCCGGCATAACCGGCAGTAAGTAACGGTAATATTTATCTGCAAGCGGGAAAAACTGGAGATTTGAGGTGCGGATGTGCATGCTTTTTAAGGAAGGTGAAAGGCTGTTTTTTTTACAAATCAAGGTATAAAGATGGGCATAAGGGAATAAACCGCAGATGCCTTCAAGAACTCTCTCACCTCCTCTCATTCCGGTAAGCCAGTCATGTACAAGAGCTACTTTCAAAGTGTTTTATTTTATTACTTTTAAGAGAAAAAATCTAACTTTTAGCCCGCGCAATTTTTGATGTGAAAATATTTTATTTTTTTGATAATATATTAAAGTTATTCTTAGTATAATAAAAGATTATGGTCAAATCATATAATTTCAACTATTATGGGATCAAATATGGCGGATACGGCTTCAGATGACCAAACTGAAATAATTCGAGCCTTTGCTCAAGAAACCCGGGGGCTAATCGAGCAATTGAAACCCTATTTAAATGAATTAGGGAAAAGCAGGGGTCTGCAAACAATAAATTATATTTACCGATTTTTTCATTCCATTAAAGGGGGCGCCAGTTTTATGGGGCTGAACAATATAACCAATGTTACGAATGCGGCTGAAACCCTGCTTGATCAACTCCGTTCCGGCAATATCCCTCTTCAGATTCCTAAACATGTCGATCTATTAAGTCATGTCTGTGATTTTCTAAAAGAGGCATTAGACCACCTGGAAAAACAACCGAATGATAATGGTTTCGAGACTCAGGCCGAATCAGTCGTTTCTGAATTTCAACATGCAGCGAAAGAACCCGTAAATATTTTAAAATCTTCTGTAATTCAAAGAAACGATCAAAAGGCACTAAAAACTTTCATTGTAGGCGGAGGCCGGGGATGTTTCGCCATTCTCCCTTTGCTTTCAAGCGATAAAAACATCAATATAGTGGGTGTCTGCGATATTAATGAAACTGCGCCTGGAGTCCTGTTAGCCAAAGAATTTGGAATTCCTACTACTAAATATTTTAAAGATTTTCTGAAAAAAAACGAAGTGGATTTTATCGTTGACGTGACAGGAAGTCCGGAAGTCAACCAAATTCTGGGTTCTATAAAAAAACCGGGAGTTGAAATTCTCGGAGGACTTAGCGCAAAGCTTGTTCTGGAATTGGTGGAAGAGAGAGAAAGCAGGAAGAAAGAAGTAGAGGAGAGCCTGGTTGAGCAAGAATCTTTGAATCACATAGGGCTCTTGTTAATCTCCGCAAAAAACATTGATGTGGCTTTTCAGAGAATTGTTCAAAGCGCTATTAAATTAACAAAAAGCAAAGCAGGGAGTCTTGCCCTTTATGATGAAAAGACCAGCGAGTTTAAAATGGAGGTTGCCATCGGCTTCAGCGAGACTTTTTCAAAAATACAAAGGTGGAAATTACGGAAAAACGGGCTTACCGATTTTATCCTGTCGAACAAGCAGCCAACGGTAATACAGGACATTACCAGGGATCCACATTGCAATAACAGCGTTTTACTGCAGGAAGGAATTAGATCGCTCATTGCTGTTCCTTTAATATTAGCCGGTAAAATTACCGGCATCTTATATGTAAATGATTATAAACCAAAAGAATTCAGCCCAAGACTGACTTCTTTAATGGTTTCATTGGCAACCCAGGCTGTTTTTGCTATAGAGAAAAACAGGCTGCTGCAAAAAGCCGAGCAGTTAGCAGTTACTGATGAATTGACTCAGCTTTATAATCACCGATATTTTGTTCAGGCTTTAGAAAAAGAAGTTATACGCTCCAAACGTTTTAAACAACCATTGTGCTTCCTTATGATGGATATTGATTTCTTCAAGCATTACAATGTCACCCAGTGACATGAGCCCGGAAACATTATTTTAAAAACCGTGGCTAAACTTTTAAGGGAGAACATCAGGGAAATTGATACTCTTGCGCGTTATGGAGGAGAAGAATTTTATATGATTTTGCCCGGCGTGAATGTTAGAGTAGGGGATATGTTAGCGGAAGTAGTCAGTAAATCGTTGGAAAGCAATTGGTACCCGCAGGACGTG
>CBDUII010000354.1:0-3059 GCA_965367285.1 uncultured bacterium | reverse complement strand
CACCACTGCTTGTCATCAATACCACTGATATTGACTTTGTGGAAGACAGGAAAGCTTTTGATGACTTAGTCCAGAAAATTTACCATCATAGGGTGGGAACACAGTACTATGTACCTGCAGGAGCCATGTAATGATTACAGTTAAGAGCATTTCGCAAAGGAAGAGAGAAAAAAAGAAGATCACGGCTTTAACAGCTTATGATTACCCTTTTGCAAAGATTTTAGATGAAGCGGGTATCGATATCATTCTTGTTGGCGATTCTTTAGGGAACGTTATATTGGGGTATGAAAATACACTGCCGGTTACAATGGATGAAATGATTCATCACACAAAAGCTGTCGGCAAAGCCGTGAAAAACGCGTTGCTGATCGGGGATATGCCCTTCATGTCTTACCAGGCTTCACAAACTCAGTGCATTGAAAACGCCGGCAGGTTTATTAAAGAAGCAGGTGCTAAAGCCGTAAAGCTTGAGGGAGGAAAGGGGATCGCAGAAAAAATAGAAGCTCTAATTGACATGGGGATACCTGTCATGGGTCATGTAGGGCTCACACCTCAATTTATCCACAAATTTGGCGGCTACAGAGTTCAGGGGAAAGACAAAGAATCCGCGGAACAAATCCTGACAGATGCTAAAGCTGTAGAAAAAGCAGGTGCGTTCAGCATTGTCCTGGAAGGAATTCCATATACACTTGCTAAAAAAATCACGGAAACTCTTTCCATTTCTACGATTGGTATTGGCGCCGGACCATACTGTGACGGTCAGATTCTGGTTACCCATGAGCTGCTTGGGATGTCAGGAGAGTTCATGCCGAAATTTGTTCGGCGCTATGCAGAGATTGGAGATGATATTTTAAAAGCAGTAACAGAATATAAAGATGATGTTCAACAGGGCAATTTTCCTTCCAGAGAAGAAAGTTACGAAAGAACAGCAGACTATTTGAAAGTTTTAAAATAAATAACCACGAAGCACACGAAAATCACGAAGCGGCAGGGAGCCGCAACCAAAAGGGCTACCGCCAAAATCTCCTAACAAAAACGTTGCTAAGCCTTGCATAAGGCACTGTAAAAAAAAAGAGCTAAACAGTGCCTAAAAAAATCATAACTAAGCCTTGCGTAAGTTGCAGTAAAAGGAAAAACCAACCTGCAACTAAACACCGCCTAAAAAAATAACGTTTCGCAGATTAGTAGCACGAAGGAATTCATTTCTTAATATTGTTTTTCCCAAACCCCCCAAACTGTCATTCCCGACTTGATCGGAATTCAAGCTTCGCAGGCATGCTTCAATGGGCGAATATGCGAAGCAAAATCTATAGCCTTAAAAATTGGCAACTTGCGATAATTGAAAACCAGGGAGTATAATAAAGAAATTTTTAAAATGGCTATTAAAAATATTTTGAATTAGCTGTTATTTGCGAATTGGTTAAAAACAGACTGGATAAGGTAAGGAGTGTGAAAACAATATGAAAACAGAAATTGGACTAAAAAAATTAGAATTAGGAGATGATCCATTAAAAAATCCTGATGATGATTGCCTTGATAGAGCAGTATTTTCTGAAAGAATTTTTAAAATAATAGAAGGAACTCCTGTAGCAGCTAATATGGTTATTGGAATTCATGGGGCATGGGGAGGTGGAAAAACAACAACTATGAACTTTCTAAGATGGTACTGCGAAGATGCGGGACATCCTGTCGCAGTATATAATCCATGGCAATTTAATAACAGACAGGAACCCATTATTCAATAAAGATGTTTTTTTAGAATGGTATGAAAATATTATTAAATGGTCTCATTTTAAAAGGAAAGATAAAAAGAAACACGTATATTCAAACATTAGAGAGCTTGAGAAAAAATTAGCTATAAAGCTTGCTCCTAAATTAGTGCCACAGGCTTCGATTATTCTGAAATCCTTACAATTAAAATATGCGCCTTTTTTTCGACCAGATATTATTGAACAAAAAAAAGCTTTTAAAGAAACTCATGAAAAGGTTTTAGAAATATTAAACAAAGGACTATCTAATCAGTTGATTGACAGGTTCAACAGGATTGATGGGATAAAAGATATATGGGGTAAAGACGAATACTTAGCTGAAAAACGGTTATTATTTTATAAACACCCTTTATTTCATAATAAAAGTGTTTATAAACAGCTAAAAGAGATTTCTCAAAATGCCTCAAATAATCCTGAGATACAAAAGAACTTTCTTGAGTACATAAGAATGCTGTTTTCTGTTTCAACAGAACACGTTGATTGGGCCAAACAGGAGGAAGCAAGAAAACCACTAAATGAAAAAGAGTTTATGGATATAGTTTGGAAAGCAGTAGTATCAAGACGTATGTATAGAAGAACAATCGGATCACTTGAAAAGGAAAGAGTAAAAATTAAGAAAGATATTTTGAAAGATGACAAAGCTTTTCCAGTCCCCAAGTGGTGGGAAGATTTAATAAGTGATGTCTGAGATAAAATATCTTCTTGATAGAGATATTGTTTTGAGCTAAATTAAAAAAATTTTAATACTATATTTAATTAGTAATGAGTTAAAAAAGCGAGGGGGTGATTAGGTTATATGAATAATTTAATTGATAAAATTATCTGCGACCCTAATATATGTAGTGGCAAACCATGCATAAAGGGGACAAGAATTCCGGTACACATAATACTGGACCTTCTTGCCGCGGGAGAAGATTATGAAGGGATTAAAAAGGCATATCCCAATATTGTTGATGAGGATATAAGGGCTTGTCTTTCTTATGCTTCAATTCTTGCTGATGAAGAAGCCGGGGTTAAAACATGAAAATGTTTGCCAATGAGAATCTTTTTGAGCCTATTATTGATTTTCTTAGAGAGCTTGACAATGATGTTCTTAGTATAAGAGAAGCAGGACTTTCTGGTATACCTGATGACAAAGTCTATCAATTGGCCTGCGAACAAGAGCGAGTGATTATTACAATGGACAAGGATTTTTCAAAGGTGTTTAGGTCTCCTCCTGAAAGATGTGGAGGAATTATAGTAGTTAAAATATACAAACGAACTGTAGAGGAAACATTGAAAATATTTAGG
>CBDUII010000353.1:0-3114 GCA_965367285.1 uncultured bacterium | reverse complement strand
CCCTGGGGAACGCTTGCCAAAGGTTTTAAAACTCGTAAGAAAAGAAATATTACCAGTAAATTTATCATTACAAAACGGAAGAAAAAATAATGTATTCAACAGCGAGTATGCTGAAAGCTGATCACTGAAAGCTAATTATAAAAGAGGTTTATATGGCACGGTCAATAAAAAAAGGACCTTATATTGAATCAAGCTTGGAAAAGAAAATAGAAGCTATGAATAGTATAAATGAGAAAAAGATTATCAAAACATGGTCAAGGCGATCTACCATTGCTCCGGATTTTATAGGACATACCTTTGCAGTTCATAATGGAAAGAAATTTATTCCCGTTTATATTACTGAAAATATGGTAGGTCATAAATTAGGAGAGTTTTCTCCAACAAGGATATTCAGGGCACACAGCGGCCGTACTAAAAAGACGACTACAGTATCATAGTTTTCTTATAAGAGAAAAAAATATGGAAGCAAAAGCTACGCTAAAATTTGTCAGAACCTCGCCTCGCAAGGCGCGTTTAGTAGCAAATCTTATCAGGGAAAAAAATATCAGCAAGGCGCTGAATATATTGCATTTTACCAACAAACTGGCAGCTAGAATTATAGAAAAAGTACTGAAGTCAGCCATTGCAAACGCCCAGGAAAATCAGAAAGTAGACGATGTTGATTCCCTTGTTATTAGTATTATAACCGTAAATGAGGGACCTACCTGGAAAAGATCTATGCCCAGGGCAAGAGGAATGTCTGATACTATTTTTAAAAGAACCAGCCATATTACTATAGTTTTAAAAGAACCGGAAGATTAAATGCAATGACCAACTATATGGAGGAAAAATAATTGGGACAGAAAGTCAACCCGATAAGTTTTAGAATTGGCATTACCCGTTCCTGGCTATCACAATGGTATGCTAAAAAAGATTACGCGAAACTCTTGCATGAGGATTTGGAAATCAGGAAATTTCTAAAAAAGAAACTTTACCATGCAGGGGTTTCAAAAATAGAAATTGAAAGAGCTGCACAGAAGATTGCAATAAATGTCTTCTCTGCGAGACCGGGAATAATTATAGGGAAAAGGGGATCTGAAATAGATCGTTTAAAAGCAAATCTTCAAAAATGGGTAGATAGTAAACAGTTATCTTTAAATATTAAAGAAGTGCGGAAAGCTGAAATTGATGCTCAACTGGTGGCGGAAAATATTGCTCTTCAGTTAGAGAGACGTGTGGCTTTTCGTCGTGCAATGAAAAAGAGTGTTACAACTGCTTTACGTTTTGGCGCGAAGGGAATACGGATTAACTGCGCCGGCCGCTTAGGCGGAGCGGAAATAGCGAGAACCGAGTGGTATCGCGAGGGAAGAGTCCCTCTGCATACATTAAGGGCGAATATAGATTATGGTTTTGCGGAATCCAAGACAACATATGGAATTATAGGAACAAAGGTCTGGATATTTCACGGCGAGATTATTCCTGAAAAAAGAGAACCCGCTAAAAATAAATTAGAAGCCAACCCGGGATCATAATTATGTTAATGCCGAAGAAAGTTAAGTACCGCAAGCGCCAAAAAGGACGAATGAGAGGAACAGCCCTTAAAGGATCATCGCTCAATTTTGGTTCCTATGGCCTTATGGCGTTGGGACCAGCCTGGATTACAAATCGGCAGATCGAAGCTGCCCGTATTGCTATGACCAGGCATATTAAAAGAGGCGGCAAAGTTTGGCTGCGGATATTCCCGGATAAACCGGTTTCCAAAAAACCAGCGGAAACTCGCATGGGCAAAGGAAAAGGGACCCCTGAATTCTGGGTGGCTGTTGTAAAACCAGGGAGAATTCTTTATGAAATGGAAGGAGTTTCTTCAGATATTGCCAAAGAAGCTATGCGTTTGGCCGCGCAAAAACTGCCTGTTCATACTAAATTTATAACTAAGGATTAATCTTTTACCACATGAAAGCTGTAGAACTTAGAAATTTTTCGGGAGAAGAACTTGTTGAAAAAGAGAAAGATTTTAAGGGCGAAATCTTCAATTTGAAAATTCAGATGGCAACCGGGAAAATTGAAAATCCCAGCCGCTTGAAAACCTTGAGAAGAGATGTTGCGCGCGTAAAAACTATTATTAAAGAAAAAAAAACGGAGAATAAAGTTGAACAAGATTAAGGGGAAAAATATTTTAACCGGAGAGGTTGTTAGTGACAAGATGGATAAAACTGTTGTTGTTAAAGTGGGGCGGCTAGTCAGGCATCCGGTATTTAATAAAATGGTTCGCCGGGCAAAAAAGTATAAAGCTCATGACCATAAGAATAAATGCCGGGTTGGGGATAAAGTGAAGATTGTTGGAACGAGGCCCATAAGTAAAGATAAAAGATGGAAGGTGCTGGAGATTATGTCAAAAGTAGCTGAAGGTTAATAATGATCCAATTAAGAACCAATTTAGTTATAGCAGATAATTCCGGAGCCAGAAAAGGACAGTGTATTAAAATCCTTGGTGGTTCTGGCAGACGTTATGCGTCTATTGGAGATATCGTTGTTATAACGATAAAAGAAGCTGTATCGAATAGCAATATAAAAAAAGGAGAAGTTAAAAGGGCAGTTGTTGTAAGAACTAAAAAGGCTGTTGGTCGTTCAAACGGATCTTATATTAGATTCGATGATAACGCTGCCGTGCTTGTTGATGCGCAAAAAGAGCCTGTTGGAACCAGAATATTCGGCCCCGTTGCGAGAGAATTAAGAGCAAAACGATTTATGAAAATCGTTTCTTTGGCGCCGGAAGTTTTATAGCGTTTTATATGCTGTTACACTGTAAAAACTTGTTTTTTTAGGAAGATTTTTTTACAACCTTTTGATTTATTAGCCACTAAGACACAAAGTCACAAAAAAAAGACTTGAATTCTTAGACGGGATTAACAGGATTTTATAAATATCCAGTCCATCCTGTCTAAAAAAGGTTTTTGTTTTTCTTAGTGTCTTCGTGACTTTGTGGCAAATCATTTTTGGTTGCGGCGACTCGTCGCTTTATGTGTATTATTATGAATTTGAAATTCAAAAAAGAGGATCTTGTTAAGGTAATTTCCGGGAAAGAACGGGGTAAAAAAGGAAAGGTGCTCGTGGTCTTTCCAAAGGAAAACCAAC
>CBDUII010000352.1:0-3117 GCA_965367285.1 uncultured bacterium | reverse complement strand
GATTAGCAACACGTCATCCTTTGCTGGCATTTACCATGTCTGTATTTATGTTTTCTCTGGCCGGCATTCCTCCGTTGGTGGGATTTTTCGGAAAGTTTTATGTCTTCAGTGCGGCAATAAACGCGGGTTATGTCGGCCTTGCTATCATCGGTGTACTTAACTCGGTTATATCCGTGTATTACTATCTCAGAGTCACCGTTCTCATGTACATGACTGAACCTTCACGTGAATTCGAGCCGCTGTCTCTTTCCCCATTAACAGGCGCCGCCCTTCTCATAGCAATTATCGGTACAATTTATTTAGGAATATCCCCATCACAAATTTTAGAACTCGCTCAAAGCTCCAGCCTTTTTTAAAAACCTTTTCTTTGGACGCAGATTGCCGCAGATTTTTTATGGTTTTTTTACCGCAGAGGCGACCAGTGACCGCAACCACAATTTACTCGTTCCTACGCATGGCATGGGAACGAGTAAAATCCCTTCGTGTACTTCGCGGCTAAAGCATTTACTTGAAAGCTGATTGCTTGTCCTGAGCCCTTCGGTTAACTCAGGACAGGCACGCCGAAGGGCTGACAACTGATTTATTAACATTGACAAAGCGTACGAAATAACGTACCTTTCTGTAAAGGAGGATTTTATGACCACATTAACGGCAAGTCAAGCTCGAGCAAAGCTATATAAACTACTTGATGAGGCTGCTGCTTCTCACCAACCTATTCAAATTACAGGCAAAAGAGTCCAATGCAGTATTAGTCTCAGAGGATGATTGGCGGGCACGCTCTATTTGTCTATCAGTTCCCGGATTGAGAGTCAATACGTAATGGCTTGAAAACTCCTGTTGAGAAATGCAGTAAAGAGTTGAAATGGTGAGTTGGGAACTGGTTTATACTAAACAGGCTCAAAAAGATTCCAAGAAATTTTCCTTCGTGATCTTCGTGCCCTTCATGTTTTTCGTGTACTTCGTGGTTAAAGAATTTAATTGAGAGCTGACAGCTAATTTTAATTGTTATTAATATGAAAAAAATCCTATTATTTTTTTTAATTATCCTTCCATTCTTATCCTGTCAGGATGACACACCACAAATAGCCCAAGAAAAAAGTTCCATCGAAAAAAACATTCAGTCAGACGAAACCATCGCAACATTAGGCGAATACAGGACAAAAACCTATCTTGGAACCTTAGAGGAAATAAAAAAAAGGAAATTTATTAGAATCCTCACTACCAACAATTCCTTTAACTATTTTGTCCACAATGGAACTCAAAAGGGATTTGAATATGAAATAGCAAAGGAATTTGTGAGTTATTTAAATAAAAAACTTGGCCTGAGAGAAAAAGAGGGATTAATCCGTTTTGAAATGGTACCGGTAAGAAGAGATGAATTACTAACCCTCCTTAGCAGGGGTTATGGGGATATTGCCGCTGCAGGATTGACCGCCACTGAAGAGCGGAAAAAGGAAGTTTCCTTTACCCGGCCTTACAACTCTGTCAGTGAAGTAGTTATTCTTAATAAAAGCCTGAATAATATTAACTCAATAGAACATCTGTCAGGAAAAGAAGTAGCGGTAAGAAAAAGCAGTAGTTATTATGAAAGTCTTTTAAAAACCAATGAAGAGTTAGAAAAAAAATCCCTCTCACCGATTAAAATTATTCTTATAGATGAAGGGTTGGAGACAGAGACTATTATAGAGCTGGTATCTCTCGGGAAATTTAATATCACTATATCGGACTCTCACATAGCAAAAACAGCAGGAAAGATTTTTAAAAATATTATTGTTAAAGATAAAATCAAGTTACGTGAAAACGGCAACATATCCTGGGCGGTTGCCAGGGGAGCAAAAAAGCTTCTTGAAGAATTAAACAGTTTCATGCCGAAATATCAAAAAGGTTCCTTAATGGGGAATATCAACCTTCAAAAGTATTTTAAAAACATAAAAAGAATCGGAACAGAATCATTTGATCGAAAGAAAAAACGGCTGTCAAGGTATGATGCAATTATAAAGGAGTATGCCAAGCAGTATAATTGGGACTGGCGGCTTTTATCCGCCCTCGCCTATCAGGAATCAAGATTTCAACAGAACAATAAGAACCAATGGGGCGCCATCGGTGTCTTTCAAATTAAAAAAATGGTTGCAACGGAAAAATACGTAAACATTCCTGATATTGAAGGACCGGAAAATGCAAGGAACAATATTCATGCGGGGATAAAATATTTAAGCTGGCTAAGAAAAACCTACTTTATCGATCCCAAAATAGAGGGAAAAGACCGTATCCGCCTTGCACTTGCCGCATACAATGCCGGGCCTGGAAGACTCAGGCAGGCTCGTGAAAAAGCTACTGAGATGAATTTAAATCCCAATAAATGGTTCCATAATGTTGAGTATGCTTTATTAGCCATGGGCAAAATAGAGCCGGTTAATTACGTAAGCAGTATCAACAACCACTTCCTCGCCTACGCCATCCTCGGATTTTAGAACTCGCCCAGAGCTCCAGCCTTTTTTAAAAATATTTTCTTTGGACGCAGATAAACGCAGATTTTTATGATTTTTTTACCGCAAAGAACGCAGAGGAAAATCCCTTCGTGTTCTTCGTGGCTAAAACATTCAATTTTGCACTAATCAATTTTATATTTTTTTGCTTGATTTAATCCATTTTTTATATAATATTCGATTAAAGAGGAGAATTTTTTATGATATTTTATTGGTTGAGTTTTCTTTCTTCATGAACAATATAATGCACATTGGGTAGAAGCCACAGTCACCTGTGGCAACCCCCGTTAGAACCCATCGTGCCCTATTAAGGCAATAGGCTCACGATCATATTTTCGTTTCTTGGGTAATTACCCATAAAACTTATTCTTGCAGATTTTGTTCTCATATTATATAAATACTCTGTGTTATTTATTATGTGTCCTCTGCAAAACCAATATGACCTTGGCCCCTTCCCTCCACTGGAGTTACCCAGCTTCATCGGTACTATGAACCATCTGACTCCCTATTCTTCTTCTTACATCCCTCGCTTTTTTTTTAAACTTGGTATGTAATACTCCTTCCCTGGAGAAACAACAGCAGTTCCCGAATAGCCATGATCCCCCCGGAATAGAGGATTTATGTAAATTCT
>CBDUII010000351.1:0-3134 GCA_965367285.1 uncultured bacterium | reverse complement strand
CGTCAAGTATAGGCTACCTTATCCTACTCCCTTGGGAACGTTCACTGCTGGTGTGCAAGTGTCGCCTATTCCGGCCTTCCTGCCAACCGCAACCGGCAATCCTTGGTTAGGAATAGTAATTAACGGAGCCACCGAGTTTTGTAACTCCATTAACCCTGCTTCGGCCTTGGCCATTCTTCTTTTACCTTCAAAAAGAAATGGTTTGGTAACAACTCCTACAGTTAACGCGCCTTTTTCTTTAGCCAACTGCGCGATAACAGGAGCTGCTCCCGTGCCTGTTCCTCCTCCCATCCCAGCAGTTACAAAAACCATATCGACATCTTCAAACAACCCCCCGATTTCTTCACAACTCTCTAATGCGGCCTGCTTCCCCACTTCAGGATCAGAACCAGCGCCCAGGCCTTTGGTGAGGTTTACCCCTAATTGCAGTTTGCAGGGAGTCGAAACAGCTTTTAATGCCTGTATATCTGTATTTGCAACGATAAAATCAACGCCTTTCATCCTGGAGGCAATCATAGTTCCAACGGCGTTGCTGCCGCCACCTCCAACACCAATTACCTTAATAGTCGCTCCAGTCGTATTTTCTTTTGCCAATTCGATCATGACTACTCCCTCCTTTAAAAAAAGTTAATAAAATAAAAATTTGTTTTATTTTTTTGCTGAAAACTGACAGCCGAAAACTCGCCTAAAAATACTCATCCATCCACTCTTTCATACGGGTAAGAACCTTATTGAAAACTTTAGTGCCCGCCAGGTTTCTGCTTTCTCCTGCTTTGATTTTTTCCATGCCGTAAAAGAGTAATCCAACGGCTGTTGCATACATTGGGCTATTGACTACATCGACTAATCCACCGATAGATTTGGGTATTCCTTTGCGGACTGGCAGCTCAAAAACCTTTTCTGCTATTTCTTCCATTCCAGCCATAATTGCTGATCCACCTGTGAGGACAATTCCAGAGGTTATTAAATCCTGATGCCCACTTCGAGCTATTTCCATTTTTATCATAGTAAATAACTCATCCAATCTTGGTTCTATGATTTCACTCAAGAGATGACGAGACAAAATCCTGTTTTCTCTATCTCCAACTGATGGAACCTCTATAGTTTCTTTTTCGTTTATAAGGGACGTCAGCGCGCAGCCATATTCCTTTTTGATTCTTTCAGCTTCAGATGTCGGGGTTCTAAGTCCAATGGCAATATCATTTGTTATGTGATTTCCCCCAATAGCCAGGACAGAAGTATGTTTGATAGCCTCCTGGAAGAAAATGGCAAGGTCGGAAGTTCCTCCGCCGATATCAATCATAGCCACACCCAGTTCTTTTTCGTCACTACTCAGAACCGACTTGCTTGAAGCAAATTGTTCCAGAACAATATCATTGACCCGAAGCCCTGCTCTGGTCACACTTTTTACGATATTTTGAGCGGAAGTAACCGCGCCTGTTACTATATGGACTTTAGCTTCAAGCCGTACTCCAGACATGCCAAGAGGGGTTTTTATACCGTCCTGATCATCAACAATATACTCCTGCGGAATAACATGTATTACCTCCCTGTCCATGGGTATGGCAACCGCTTTAGCGGCATCTATAACTCGGTTTATATCCGCCTCGCGTATTTCTTTATTTTTTACGGCTATAACACCGTGGCTGTTAAAACCCTTTATATGACCGCCGGCAATTCCAACATAGACAGAATCAATTTCAAAACCGGACATTAATTCAGCTTCTTCAGTAGCGTTTTTGATGGACTCTACAGTGCTTTCAATATTTATGACCACGCCTTTCCTTAATCCTTTGGAAGGGTGAGTCCCTATGCCGATAACATCAAGACCCCCTTGATCATTTATTTCACCTATGATGCAGCATATTTTAGTAGTGCCAATGTCAAGCCCGACAATCATGTTACTCGGCTTTACCATACTTAATCCTCCTTACAACGGCTGAACGCTTACAGAAGTTTTAAAACAACCTGATCATCAAATGTCAGGTCAATGGATTTTACTTTCAAGCCTTCTCGATCAATTATTTTTGATGCGATCCTCAACTTATCCAGATTTTCCTTCAAATTTTCTTCGGATAGCCGGACAAAAGTGGAAGGTGTTTTTAAAGTATACCTGCCCCCTTCTTCCATAGTTATTGAAGTAAAATTAATAACTTGATCCGAGTTTTCAACACTGAATATTTTTTCAATAAACTTGATGCCGTTTTTTATTTCCTCTGATTCTAAAGAACTTCCAATTTCGTGATAAGTATCGTCATTTAACAGAATTGCAGGGAGAAGCTGGTATTCATGACTTTCAATTTCTTTGATCAGGAAAGCTTTCCTGTCTATCAAAAAAGTATTCCCATCAGTCATTTTAATTTTTGCAAAGGGGATTCGTTCTTTAATTTTTATTTGCAAGCTGTCAGGCATTTTCCTGCTGACTTCAGCCGTTTCAATCCAGGGATTATCCCTTAATCGATCTGGCACAAGCTGGATATTTGCTTGAAAGATATTCTGTCCAAGCACACCTTGTTTCGCCAGTTGTATTACCTGGTTCTTTTGTAAAAAAGAGTTACCTTTTATTTCGAAATTTGAAATTTGAAATTTAGCCGATGTCGTAGCTTGATCGTAAAGATAATATCCAGCTAAAATCAGTGTAAATGTAAAAAACAAGATAAAAGCAGTTTTTAAAACCTGCTTTACGCCGTTTGCAAACAGTTCTCGCTTTTCCAACGGCAAACGCATCGTGTTTTGAGATCGCTTTAAATGTCGTCGTTTTTTTATAATTTTAGCGTTCTCCTATAATTTCGATTTCTGGTTTCAAAGATATACCTGCTTTAAGCATCACTTTTTCCTGTATTACCTTTATCAGTTCCTCAATATCTTCCGCTTTTGCTTTACCTCTATTAATAATAAAATTAGCGTGTTTAGGGGATACTTCGGCGTCTCCAATAGACAAGCCTTTCAGCCCGGCTTCTTCAATTAATTGTCCTGCATAATGACCATTCGGATTTTTAAAGATTGAACCTGCCCCTTTTTTCGTAATCGGCTGACTGGCGCTTCTCTTTTTCAGTAGTCCTTTTACCTTTTGTGACAGACCGTCTTTAATACCTTTTTTTAATTTTAATTTTGCATCCCGAAAAATTCTTTTC
>CBDUII010000350.1:0-3143 GCA_965367285.1 uncultured bacterium | reverse complement strand
ATTAGCTTTTAGCTGATCTCTGATCCCCGGCCTCTGGCCTTTGTCAACTGACTTTTAATAAATTTCTTGACCTTAGCCTTCACAGCGTTTAATATTTACGTGCATATGGATAAAGATGGTATAAAAAATTTAATGACTGAAACCCCTCATTTTAATGAACTCGATCATAGTGAGGTGGATATGCTGGCTCATTATCTGGAATATAAAAAGGTGGTTGCAGGAACGGTTTTAATAAAAGAAGGCCAGGTAGGAGACGTATTTTTTTATATCTTAAGCGGCAAGGTGGAAATAAAAATGGAATCCATGTCTGCACAAACCCCCGTACTCACCCAACGCGGAAAGGGTCACACCATAGGTGAACTGGCTGTTGTGGGACTGAGCAGTAGAAGGTCTGCTACTGTTACTGTTGTTGATGAAACGGAACTTCTTCTTCTGACCAAACAGCAATACGAAAATCTCATCGGCAAAAACCCTAAAACTGCCCTGAAAATTCTAAAGAGCGTAGCAGCAAACCTGTGCCAGCGGATACATGAACTGAGCGGTCAGGTAGCGGATTTGCTTTGATAATAACCAGCTTTCAGCAGTCAGCTAAAGGCTTTTTCCTGAGATGAATCATGTTTTCCTTATCGCTGAATGCTGACTGCTGAAAGCTTTTTCCTGCTTGACTGTCATTAGAAGCAACCCTCCTGCTGCAAAAAATAAAATCAAAGCTAATATGCCGTACCTGCTGGAACCGGTTATTTGTCCGACAATTCCGAAAACCGTAGGGCCTATAATTCCGGCGAATTTACTGCTCACGTCATAAAAGCCAAAGAACTCCGCGCTTTTTTCTTTCGGGAGCATTGAGCTGTACATAGAGCGGCTGAGGGCTTGTGCGCCGCCCTGAACTGTGGCAATCATAAATGCCAGCACCCAGAAATGTATTGCCTTTGTCATGAAAAACCCTAAAACCGTTATCAGGCCATAAATAAACAAAGCAATAAGGATAGAGTTCTTTGTCCCAATTCTTTCCGCAAGCCTTCCGAATATTAAAGAAAAAGGAATACCCACAAACTGCACTAATAATATAGCGCCTATGAGATGAGTCTGGCCTATCCCGATTTCCGCGCCGAATATTACCGCCATGATGATAATTGTCCCGATCCCGTCGTTATAGAGCCAGTAAGCGAGAAGGAACTTTACCAACTCACGGTATTGTCTTATTTCTCTGAATGTGGATCGAAGCCTGTTGAATCCTGTCATTATTGGATTTTCTTTCAATGATCCTTGATTCTTGACCCTTGCCCCTTGCCCCTTCAAGATTGGTTCAGGGACGTTGTAAAGAAGTGGAAGTGAAAACAAAGCCCACCAAACAGCAACGGTTATAAAAGAGAGGCGAACGCCACATTCTGGACTGAAAATTCCAAACAGACCCGGTTTCATAATCATCAAAAGGTTTATTGTAAGCAGCAAACCACCGCCTAAGTATCCGTACGCGTAACCAAGTGCTGAGACTCTGTCTATCCGGTCTTTATCCACTATATGGGGGAGAAAGGAGTCATAAAAAATATTCGCGCCTGCAAAACCTATGCGTCCGAAAATATATAGGGTAGAAGCTAACAACCAGTCCCCTTTGCTGATTAAAACCATTAATGCCGTGGCTAATATTCCTGTACAAGCGAACCAACATAAAAATATTTTCTTTCTTCCAAGGTGATCGGCAATTGCCCCAAGGATTGGCGCGGAAAAGGCGATTATGAGCATGGCGATAGTGTTGGTATAGCCCCAGTAACTGCTTGCGATTGTCTTGTCAAGATTTACTCCGGCGACAGAGCTGTAGAAAGAGGGGAGGACTGCCGCCATGATGGTAGCGGCAAAGGCGGAATTCGCCCAGTCGTACATGCACCAGCTATGGATGATTTTGTTTGATCGGTTTTTCAAAACAGTCCCATGTGTTTTTTTAGCAAAGTTTTTCTGCAGCTTATTGAAATATTAATCAATTTCTACAACACGGACAAACGAGTTTGTCCATGCCATCCCTTCCTACTGCCTACTGTTTTCTGTCATCTTTGGTTGCGGCCACTGGGCGCTTTGCAACCTTCTGCGGTTAATTCTTTTCAGGCAGAGAGAGGATGATAGCTGAAAGAAACAACAAATCCGCGAACAGGGCAACTATAACAGCAACGCTGACTAATAATCCGAAATATATATTAATGGTTAATGACGCAAAGATTAAAACAGAAAATCCAAAAAATAAAATGATGGATGTAAAAATAATGGGCTTGCCGGATTCTATGAGCGCAAGCTGAATAGACTCTCTCACGCCAATGTTCTCTCTTCTTTTTCTCAGGTAACGCCCTATATAGTGAATAGTATCATCGACGCCTATTCCAATGACCACGCAGGCTACCATTACAGTGCCGAATGCGAGATTAATTCCGAGAAACCCCATTAAAGCGCCGGCTGCCAGAACAGGGACAAGATTGGGGATCATGCTCAAGACTCCGAATTTTAAAGACCTGAAGACAAAAACCATCATGAAAAAAATCAACAGGAATGCTAAGGAAAAGGAAGATATCTGACTGTCAAGAATATACTCGTCTATATTATTGAACAGGATAACCAGTCCTGTCAGGTTGACAGCAAGAGAGGGGAGTTCATGCTCAAGAAAAGCTTTAACTTTTCCCATTAACACTTTATTTTTAGAGGTGTTCATTATCGGAACTCTAACGCTTATTCTTGCGTGGCGATATTTAAAATCTATCATATCTGCCAGGTCTTCGTCCGGGGAGGCGAAAGAATAGAGGAGGAGGTACTGGGCGGTTTCTTCTCTTGAATCAGGGATTTTGTAATAGGTTTTATCATCATTATGCAGTACCTGGTTCATTTTCTTTAGATAATCGAGCATGGAAATAACCCGGCCAAATTCCGGTATGGTCTGAAGATAATTTTGGAATTTTTCAAGTTTGCGCAGGAAAGCAGGGTCCTTGATGCCGCCGTCCGCTCCGGCATCAAGGATAAACTCGGCATTAAGTGTCCCCTTAAGACGGGAGTCTATATACTGAGTATGAATTTTTATGGTGGTGCTGTCTGTAAAATAGTTCATGGCGTTCGCGTCTACTTTTATCTGAGCCACAAAGTAGATAAACAGCAGAATAAAAATT
>CBDUII010000349.1:0-3158 GCA_965367285.1 uncultured bacterium | reverse complement strand
TATCATGGAAGGCTTGAGTTTCGGGATATCAGAAAGGGCATGATCATAAGCTTCCCTGACCATAAACCTGAAATCCTTTTCAGGATTTGCCTTGGAAAACTTTGTTACACCGCCTGAAATCAGATAAACTTTTTTCACATTAGATCTCTTAAATAAAAATTAATCCCACACAGTGGGTTTAATTCCCCGACGTTCTACGTCGAAAAAATTGATAAAGTTGTTTTAGATACCCCGATGCTCTGCGTCGGGGAGTATGTCATTATTACAGAAATTATCTGTTTCCGAAACTAAAAAACAATATAAAATATAATAGTAAGTGGTTAAAAGGCTTTAAAAGTATTATAATAATTAATATAGAAATTATTAATAACCTTTTTATGGAGGGAGAAAAATGGAAGAAAAAGAGGAAAAAGGATTGGGAAAAATAATGTATATGGAGTTTTGCAGGGCAATTCCCTGGGGCATCACCTTTTCGGTCTTTCTGTTTATCAGCGTCTCTATAATAGTTTGTGTCTTCAGGCAGGATGTCAAAGACGCTGTGGATTTTGCCCAAAAAAGGGCTATTGCCAATGTGATGGGAAGTCTTCTTAATGAAGACGTCTTTGTAAAGGTCAAGCAAAATACAAAAGAGGCAATAGAATTTGCTGTTAAGTCCGTTAACCGGGAATTAGTGGCACCCTATCGTCCTCGCCAAGAGTAGGGTATGTGTCTCCCTGCATTTGACATTGACGCTCATTAATTAAATTAATCCCACACAGTGGGTTTAATTCCCCGACGTTCTACGTCGAAAAAATTGATAAAGTTGTTTTAGATACCCCGATGCTCTGCGTCGGGGAGTATGTCATTTTGTCAGCGAATTCAAGTCTTTGCAGGTATACTTCTATGGGCGAATCTGCGAAGCTAAAATCATAACAATCATAATAAATCTGCGTCAAAAAAAATAATTAGACGCTGAGGGACGCTGATTCTTATGATCTTTTATGAAAAAAGTTGATTATGAGAAAAGCGACAGTAGCAGGAAAATTTTATTCGGATTCACCCGCAAAGCTCCAGAAGGAAGTCGCCGCATTTATTAATATTCCCACTAAAAAACAAAAGGCGCTTGGAATTTTGTCTCCTCATGCCGGGTATGTTTATTCAGGGGCTGTAGCGGGAGCGGTTTTTTCAGCAATAGACCTGCCAAAAACTTTTGTCATTATCGGCCCGAACCATTCAGGAAGAGGGGAAACAGCGTCTATTAATTCCAAAGAAGAATGGAAAATGACGGGTGGAATAGTTAAGATGAACAGCAGGCTGGCTGAAATCATCAAGTCAAAAACCAGTGCAATAAAAGAAGACAGTATCGGACACCGCTATGAGCATTCCCTTGAAGTGCAGATACCCTTTATGCAAAATTTTCTTGATGATTTCGATATAGTACCGATTTGCATTCAGCATTTAGACTATTTAACCTGTAAAGAGGTGGGAATAGCTATAGCAAGGTCTATTAAAGAATATGGCAAGCCTGTTTTAATAGTCGCCAGCAGTGATATGACGCATTATGAATCTCAGAAAAGTGTGGAACGAAAAGACAGAATGGCTATAGATCAAATTATTAAACTTGATCCCAAAGGGCTTTTTGATACTGTCCGGAAACATTCTATCAGCATGTGCGGATTTATTTCAGTGACAATTATGCTTATCGCGTGTAAGGAATTAGGGGCTGAACGCGCGGAAATGATAAAATACATGACGTCGGGAGATGCCAGCGGAGACTATGATCAGGTTGTGGGATACGCCGGAGTTGTAGTTGTTTAACGGGTTGTTGCCTAATTAAATGTATAAGAATTTCAACGTTTATAGATTCCCGCTAAAGGCGTGCGGGAATGACACCCCCGGTATGTTATTCCCGCAGACCCCGCTCTCCTGTCATTCCCGCATGTTTTTAGCGGGAATCCAGGGGATGGACAACTGCATTGCAATCGATTGACATATTTGAGCATTAGAAAAGTTACTCCCCATTTTACCGGCTACATCAATTTACTGCTTCAACACTTTGAACGCTAGGCACTTTTTCTTTTAAAGTCTGTTCTATTCCCTGTTTCAGGGTAACCTGGGAACTGGGACATCCAGCGCAAGCCCCGGTGAGTCTTAACTTAACGATACCGTCTTTCGTTACGTCAACTAATTCCACGTTTCCACCGTCAGCCATCAGCATAGGCCGAATACCCTCCAATGCCTTTTCTACTTCTTCTTTCATTATATTTGCCTCCTTTAATAATAAGTTATTTGATTTTACATTTTAGCATATTTACGGTTAGGACAAAACTGTTTTTTTGATTGCCCTGGTTAGAGCGGCACCAACGGGCGAATCTGCGAAGCTAAAACTGCATCCAAAAGAAAAATGCAGGAATCGGTTGCCAGGGGTTGGAGAACAGGAAAGAAAACATCGGCACGACAGAGCTAAGCTCAGGTTTGTCGATGCACTCCATAAAGTTATAAAAAATCTCGCTTCGAAAAGATTCACTCGCTTTTTTACTCCAAAATTAAATCCAGTTAATCCCGTAAATCCTGTCAAAAAAATATCTCCTCTATCCCTCAAAAAGCAAATGTCTTTTTTTTCTATTTTTTTATTGACAAGGCATTGGAAATGTGAAATTATGTGTCTCAATATGTTAGAAAATGTATTAAAGTGTTTAGCCGTGTCTTGAAAGATAGGAAATTTGTATGTTTACAGGCAATTACACGCTTAATCTGGATTCCAAGGGCAGGGTGAATATCCCGGCTAAGTATAAGGAAGTTCTGGAAAAGAAATATAACGATGTGCTGTTTATAACCACTAAATCCAACTACCTTACGGCTTATCCACAATCAGTGTGGGATGTGCTTGTAAACCAGGTAAGACAGCTTCCTTCTTTAAAGAAGGAAGTGAGTGAATTTAAACGGCTTTTTTTAGGCTCGGCACAGGAAGTTACTATTAAACATGGCCGTATTCTTATTCCGGCTAGCCTCAGAAGCCATGCCGGTATTGATAAAGCAGCGGTTCTTGTTGGAGTGGACGATACCTTTGAGATATGGAGCAAGGATCGCTGGAGTGAGTTTTTTCAGGATAGACAGGAAAGTTTGGATGTTGTGGGGGATGAGCTTGCTGATCTTGGTGAGATATTTTCCAACTGTTA
>CBDUII010000348.1:0-3164 GCA_965367285.1 uncultured bacterium | reverse complement strand
TCAGGCCTGGCATCTCCTTTTCCGCTAATTCAATTTCCTTTCTTCCCCATTTCGCGAGAGTAATGTCCTTTACCTTAAAATCAGCCTCTACCGCTACAGTCATTTTTTCTCCTTATAAGTTAATCCCACACAGTGGGTTTAATTCCCCGACGTTCTACGTCGAAAAAATTGATAAAGTTGTTTTAGATACCCCGATGCTCTGCGTCGGGGAGTATGTCATTCATAGTTATTAGTTATCCAATCTAGTAATACTAATTATTATAAATTATAAATAATATACCTATTCAGAGTCAAGATTTGTTATCATTGCTGCATGAATAATAAGAAAATTACATTAGGACTTATACAGTCATCTGTCACGAAAGATGTTCTCAATAACTTTCAAATGACCACAAAAAAAATAGAGGAAGCGGCTAATAAAGGGGCTCAAATTATATGCCTTCAGGAATTATTTAAAAGCATCTACTTTCCACAGGATGAAAATATAGACGCGTCAAAATTTGCTGAACCTGTCCCAAGCAGTTCCACAAAAATATTATCCAATTTAGCGGCAAACCTTAAAGTTGTAATTATAGCACCTTTATACGAAAAAGATTCTAAAGGGAAATATTTTAATACCGCTGTTGTGATTGACGCGGACGGTAAAATATCAGGCAAATATCGCAAAAGTCATATTCCGCATGATCCTTTTTATTATGAAAAAAAATATTTTAATGAAGGCAAATCAGGATACCCTGTTTTTCGCACAAAATACGCCTCAATTAGCGTGCTGATCTGCTATGACCAGTGGTTTCCTGAAGCCGCGAGAATTTGCGCTCTCAAGGGCGCAGAAATAATATTTTACCCAACTGCCATTGGATGGATAAAAGACTATAATCACTCTGAAGGCGACTGGCATAAGGCATGGGAATTAATTCAGCGTTCTCATGCCATAGCCAATGGAGTCCATGTTGCCTCTATTAATAGAGTGGGATTAGAAAAAAAAATTGAATTCTGGGGAGGATCTTTTGTTAGTAATTCTTTTGGAAATGTTCTCAAGAAAGCGAGCAATAACAAAGAAGAAATCCTTATCGCGGAAGTTGATCTGAGCATGAATAAAAAAATCCAGGAGGACTGGGGATTTCTAAAAAACAGGCGGCCTGATTCTTATAAACGGATATGTGCTCATTAGTTATGAGTTAATGGATTTCAGATTTTAGATTGATAATTGGTAGTTGATAATTGATAAATGACCGATGACCATTTAAACAAAACCCCTTCTTCTTTGGGATACCGGATGCCGGCAGAGTGGGAAAAGCATGAAGCCGTATGGCTGAGCTGGCCTTATGATGACACGGATTATCCCAATGGACTCGGTACAGTCCATAATACTTACATCCAAATCATAAAAGCCATTTCCAATTCCGAAACGGTAAACCTCCTCGTAAAAGACAATTCGACCAAAAAATACATTGAAGAACTATTAAAAAAAGAAAACATAGAGCAGCGAGGCGCTGCAACCAAATGGAGCTGCCGCTCCGGTGAACAAACAAAAAAAACTTCCACGCTTTGCATAAGGAGCTGTAAAAAACAAGAACTAACAGCGCCTAAAAAAAACAAGTTTTTACAGAGTAATAGTATAGATAAAGAAAAAATTATTTTTCACCATTTTAACTATATGGATATCTGGATAAGGGATTATGGTCCGATTTTTGTTGTGAATCAAAATGAAAAAAAACTGGCCATGACCCACTGGATATTCAATGCATGGGGAGAGAAGTACGAAGAACTTAAGAATGACACAATTGTTCCCTCCATTATAAATCAGTCATTGAAAATTCACTGTTACACACCCGGAATTATACTGGAGGGCGGATCCATTGATGTAAACGGGAAGGGAACACTCATAACCACAGAACAATGTCTTTTAAATGAAAAACGAAATCCTGATTTATCCAAAAAAGAAATAGAATTTTTCTTAATGAAATACCTTGGAGTTAAGAAGACAATATGGCTTAAAGGAGGCATTGCGGGAGATGACACGGATGGGCATGTTGATAATATTGCACGCTTTGTTAACCAAGTCACTCTGCTTTGCGCTTATGAAGATGATAAGGATGATGAGAATTGCAGTATTCTAAAAAATAATTACGAAATTCTTGAGAATTCAACTGATCAGGATGGAAATAAATTCAACATCATAAAACTGCCTATGCCCGGATATGTTAGCGATGGAGAAACAAGATTGCCTGCAAGTTACGCTAATTTTTATATTGGAAACGACGTGTTGTTAGTTCCTGTCTTTGGCCACGAAAATGATCAAAAAGCCATGGGTATTATTCAAGATTGCTTCCCCACCCGCACAACAGTCGGGATTCATTGTGTTGATCTTGTCCACGGACTGGGCACAATCCATTGTATCAGCCAACAGCAACCGGCAATTTCAAGTTAGATTTCCGCATGCTTTTAGCGGGAATCCGAGAGGGAACAAACTTCCAGATGCCCGATAAAAACATTCGGGCATGACATAATTAGTAATGAGCAGTGTCTTTTTATCCTGTTGATTTCAAAGCGATAAAAATGGAAATTCCTGTACAATGAACATAACGCCCTTCTGGCGAACTAAAAAATAGAACACAGATTTAACGAATGATACTGATTAAACACGGATAAAAAAAATTAACTTTATTAAAAATCAGCGAATTCAAGCTTCGCAGGTATACTTCAAAGAGCGAATCTGCGAAGCAAAAATCTGTTAAATCCGTATTATACGCGTTCTATATTTGGTTGCGGCTTAGACGCACTATGTTTATTTTGATCTGCCCATTCTTGTCCATTCCTCGTCAGGAGATAAGGAAAGGATATAATGTACCAGGTCCCAGGCCCTGGTTCCTTCATCTTTAAAATAATAGGCAAAAGAAGGCATAGGAGTTCCACCCAGCCCGGTTACAATTGATCTGTAAATATCTTCATGGTTATTGCCATTTTTAAATGCGCTTGGTCGTGTCAAATCTGCCGGTTTTATAGATAAACCCTTATCATCTTTTAAATCCTTTGCGGAAGGGCCGTCACCTTTTCCTTCCATACCATGGCATCTGAAACATTCCAGCTCTTTATACACTTTTTTACCACGAACAATACTTTCCTTTGTGAAAGAAACAGAATGATCTATGGAAATTTCTTCA
>CBDUII010000347.1:0-3166 GCA_965367285.1 uncultured bacterium | reverse complement strand
CATGCGTTTCGATACGTCTGCGACGTGTTAGATAGCATAGATTACCCGGGACTTGTTGGAAAAAATCAGGAAAGAAGTCAGCTCAGCGTATATGGTGGAACCATCTTTGGCAATGCCGGTATTGCATGCAAAAGCAGGTTTTCCCGTTTCAAATGTTTCAGCCACAGCACAGTCCGGGCAAAGGTCTTCTCTCCTGTGAATCAATTGATAACATAGTTCTCCGATCGCCTCTTTTTCTTCTATTTTTAACATTTTCAGGAAAAACCGGTTTGCCATCTGAATTTTGAAATCTCTATCAAGGACTAAAATCCCCTCTTCAATGCTTTGCAGAATTGTTTCAAGGAAGGGCTCGCAGTAAGGATATTCATAGGACTTCTGTCCCTTCTGCCAGGTAGAATTGGGTATGGAAAATTTCTTATTCATCTTTCATTTTGGAAAACTGTTGAAACAGTTTGTATATATACGCTTCATGTCACCTCGATAAATCGAGGTGTTAATGGGATGCATTTATCGCCTGCGTACCCTATCTCATTAACACTCTGCTTTAGCCGGGTGTCATTAACAGTACTATAGAAGGAACCGTTTTAACGGCCTGTTTTCCATTATCAACTATAGCAATATAGATGTCAAATAACGTATCATATTGTAATAATTATCAATATCAATTATTGGCATTTGACGATTACTCAATACCATATTTCTTCAATCTGTAAAGCAATTGGGAACGGGTAAGTCCCAGGGATTCTGCTGTTTTGCTTTTATTCCATTTATTTTCTTTTAGGGCGTCGTTAATTTTCTTCCGCTCAAGGTTTGAAATTGCCGATGGAATATTTTCCTTATCTCCTTTGTAGCTGTTGATTTCTTCCGAAACGGCAGATTGAGGTATGTGATATATCTTTTCATCTAAAAATTCTTCCGGCAGGTGCTCTACGCCGATTCGATCTTGATCGCATTGCAGCACAGCGGTATTAATAACGTTTTCAAGATGCCGCACATTGCCCGGCCAGGGGTGATTGAAAAAAATATCTATTACATTGCCGCAAAACAAAGAGACTTGCTTATTATTGATTAAAGAATACTTCTTTAAAAAAAATAGCGCTAATATTTCAATATCCTCTTTCCGCTCCCGGAGCGGGGGGATATGGATACGGTGGGTATTCAGGCGGTAGAAAAAATCCTTCCGAAGGAAATTCCTTTCAACCTCTTCTTTAACACTTCGGTTTGTGGCGGATATTACCCTTGCTTTGAGTTTAATAGGATTGTTTCCGCCGACGCGCTCAAATACCTTTTCCTGCAAAACCCTTAGCAGTTTTACCTGCATTTGTACGGGTATTTCACATAACTCGTCTAAAAAGACGGTTCCGTGTCCGGCGAGTTCCAGCCTTCCCTTTCTTTCACGGTAGGCGCCGGTAAAGGCGCCTTTTTCGTGGCCGAACAGTTCGCTTTCCAGCAATGTCTCCGCGAATGCGCTGCAGTTTACAGGCATAAAGGGAAATTTATGCCGATTGTCCTGCGTATGGATCATCTGCGCCACAATCTCTTTTCCCACGCCGGTTTCTCCGGTGACTAAAACCGGGGCGTCGGATCGCGCGAATAGTCTGGCTTTTTCCAGGATAGAAAGTATTGCTTTTGACTGCCCGATTAGTTGTCCTCTTCCACAATCACTTTGCACAAGATCGTGCAAAAACCTGTTTTGATCCTTTAAATTCAGGTGTTTGATCACCCGGCGCATAGCTATCTCAAACTCATGCTTTTTGACAGGTTTGCAAAAGAAATCAAATATCCCGTTTCTAATGGCTTTCACCGCGATCTCCATGTCGGCGTAACCGGTCATAATCAAATAATATGATTCCGGCTTGTTTTTCATTAAAGCCTTTGCCAATTCCAATCCGTTCATTCTCGGCAATTTATAATCAATTAAAGCGATATCAAAATGATTAGTCTGAGCCCAGGACAAGGCGTTTTGCGCGGAGTAGCACTCGTGGAATTTAAGATCATCTACCGAGGAGGAGTACTCTTTTAAAACTGAAATAACATCCTGTTCGTCGTCTACAACCAGAATATCATAGGAGCGAAGTTCTTTTTTTGCCGGCATAATTTTTCCGCACAAAATCAAACAAACCTATAAGTTGAAAAAACATTTTGTATAATTTGATGCAAATTTAATTAAAAAGATTTGCTTTTAATAACTACTTATATTTTATTTATCGTATAAAATCAAACAAAATGAATAAAATTATTATACATTTTACATAATTTTATGCAAATTTAATGGATAAGCCTGCTTATAAGTCCCCCAAAAAAAAAGAATAATTTTTTTTAGAAGCACTTAAACACCTGTAATGTCTTGTATTACAAGGAGTTATTGTTCTCTGGATTAGAATAATTGCTGAGCGGTATAGCAGGTAAAAAAACAACTACTTAAGCTCGCAACTCATCAAAAGAACCAATAGTAATAAAGCAAAGTACTTACCACCCACCCCGTATTTGGCACGCCTATTGTTATAGATACACATAATTTATACTGCCTTTCTTAATGGGGTTCAGTATTCAGAATGAATAAATCAGAAATCCGAAGCACGAAATTCGAAACAGTATCAAATGGCCAAAATTCTAAATTCAAAACAAAAAGCCTCGAAAACAGGGGAAGTTTTGAACATTTGCATTTTGAATTTGCTTCGATATTCGAAATTTAATTTTTCAAAACCTATTTAATTTCAACAAGTTAAACCATATCAACAATTTTTTGCTGATGTTGAGTTCGTAATGGCATATGGAGGTATTCGGAAATGAACGTATGGCCCTGGGATATATTCTATATGAAGTCTGATCCGGATATTGACCCGGATATCGATATTCCTGATGAAGACGATTTAAAGTGTGATCTCGAAATTCAGAAAGCCATGGAGATCATCAGGAAAACCGATATGAAGTTTTTGACAATGGATGATGAGGAATTCAAAGAGGTCTAAATTGAAATTCCTATTCGTTAACATAGTTTCAGGGATAGGCTAATAGCCCATCCGTTTACGGCTGGTATTAGTTGAATATGAAGAAAAATTCTCATGCCAACAAGATGCGCCATTTTCTTCTGAAACATTTTAACCCAATTTTCTACATTGTTTTTGTATAAGGCGTTCGGCTGGTAATCCATGAAATTTTCAGA
>CBDUII010000346.1:0-3188 GCA_965367285.1 uncultured bacterium | reverse complement strand
AACAGTACTTTCTGAAGTTTTTCTTTTACCCTTTTGTGTAATTCAGCATATTCCTGCATTCTGTGGCCGATCATTGGTGTAGACATGGCTTGCAGAATATCTTCCCTCACATGAACCGGACCCGGAATGAAAAGTTTTTTACTCAAATGAATTTTCCTCTGTCAACAGATTTGAAAACTACATTGTTATAGCAGATAATATATGGTTTATTAAAAATTTTTATGCAAAGTTCTTTTTTTAACATAATAACTCAGGCTGATGCAATTTTTTTTTAGGGTAGAAAAATGAAAGTCGGTTATATCCAGACATCCCCGGTTTTTGGGGAGGTGAAAAAAAATATTGAAAAGGCCGTTAGTCAGATTAATAAAATCGATGCTGATCTAAATGATCTGTTAAAAGACAGGCGGATTGATTTGATAGATGAATTGTTGTGAAAATGCATAGTGAGCTTCAATTGACTTGCCCTGATGAGTTTACTATAATCCTCTAATTTAAAAGCAGAAAACAGTTCAAGCCGGCGTAGCTCAGTGGTAGAGCAGCTCATTCGTAATGAGCAGGTCGATGGTTCAATCCCATTCGCCGGCTTTCTTTTGAAGCTTTGTAACCTGACTATTTTATCGGACATTTCCTTGATAAGAGCTTAACACGTTTAGTATAATCTTATTCATAAAGCGGCAATGGGAAATATTAACTATATATTTTTTGGAGGTTTCGTATGGATAAAGAAGGCATAAAAACTTTAATGAGTGGGATTTCCCTGTTTAAAGAACTGGATAATGAAGAGGTGAATTTATTGGCTAATCATATGGAATACAAAAAGGAGGCTAAAGGGTCGATTATAATAAATCAAGGCGAGGTAGAAAGCACACTTTATTACATTGTTAGTGGTGAAGTCGAAGTATGTGTGCATACTCCATCTGCATCTGAATCTCCTCTCGTCCAGCGTAGAAAAGGTGAGACTATAGGAGAGATGGCTCTTTTTGGTTTGAACAATGTAAGATCGGCTTCTGTTGTCGCTTTTTCTGTAACCGAACTCCTAAGTCTAAGCAAAAATAATTATGAGCAGCTTACCGAGAAGTATCCCAAAATTGCCTTAAAGATTCAAAAGAGTGTAATAATAAATTTATGCCGGCGGATAAAAGAGCTTAGTGATGAAGTGGTGTACTCACGCCTGATTGGATAATATTTCTGTAACTTTTATAACCCAAATAGACTCTGCTATAGGTAAAAAATTTATGGTATAATTTGATCTATATAGATCGTTATTTGACGACTTGTCGTGGAAATCACAAGCAGGAAAAATTTATGACTGATATGGCGTCTAAAATACATGGACAACGCAGAGCTTTTGATGCCTATAATGTAAACAGAGTTTACCTGGCCACGCTTAATTTTTCTGAAGACGAAGAAAAATTATTTCGAGTAGTTCCTCTCCTTTTACACTACCCGGTTGATGTGTTAGATTGCCCGCCAACAGCCGCTCACGGCATTTCTTCCTTCACCCCTAAAGAGTTGCATGTGGATGCTTTTAACTATTTTTTTCCCGGAGCAAAACAGTTAAAAACAAACAGTAATGGCAATTTTATTCTTTCACTGTCCCTGATGGGAAGCATTGGAACAGTAGCTCAAACTGAGAAATCAGATTTTGATTATGTCGTTTTAACAAACAACAAAAAGTTTTCAGATAAAGAATTTGGGGAATTATGTCAAAAGTTTTCTGAAATTGAAAAATGGGCAATGAATAAACTAAGCATTGAGGTACATTTTTTTCTCAATGATATTGCAAGTTTCCAGAAAAACCTTTTTGGATTAACGGATGGGGAAAGCGCGGGATCTGCGGGAGGGAAATTATTAAAAGACGAGTTTTATAGAACAGCTATTTTTATTGCGGGGAAAAGACCTTTATGGTGGATTACTCCCCCCGGTATGCCGGAAAAGGAAGTTGAAGATTTCAGGAAAGAACTGCCTTCTTTGATTGGAGACAAAGCAAACGATTATCTTGATCTTGGCTATATTCTCCATATAGAAGCACAGGAATTTTTTGGAGCTGCTTTGTGGCATATGAGCAAATTTCTCCAATCCCCATACAAATCATTGCTCAAAATGGCTTTGTTAGAATCCTACCTTTTTAATCCCAAAGATTCTCTATTGTGTGAAAAACTAAAGGTTTCAATTCTCGAACCAGGAAAAGAAGGAAGAATCCAGGATCCTTACATTATGATGTGTGAGAGAGTAATAAATGATTATTTGAAAACTGGAGTCTCGGAGAAGGAGATTCGTATAGTACAGGCCGCGTTTTTACTAAAAACCGGCATAACAGCTGAGAAATTAAAAGAACTGCTTATTAAGCCTCTTACAGATATGAATGATAAACAAAGTGTTATTGCCAGATTATTAATGCAGTGGAACTGGAGTACTAATGATTTGAGCCTGTTAAGTGAAAACATTTTAGGCAAAGACAATAAATTTCTTTTATCGGGAAAAGTGAGCGATTTTTTATTGAATGCCTATAAACGTGTCTCGGATTGGCTGCGCCAATCCGACATAAAATCCAATTTGATTTCAAAAGAAGATTTGACCGTTTTAGGAAGAAAACTTTTTGCGTTTTTTGACAAAAAACCGGGGAAAGTTCCTTTTCTTTTACCGGGGCAGACTCCTAAAGAACCCCCTGAATGTATCACCATAGTTTTCGATAAACTGCCCGGGAAAGAACCCAAATGGTGCTTCTTCGACTTTCATCTTTATGGGACTGAAAGCCATGACCTGGGGAATATTTCATCACCCATAGCAACCTTCTCATCCCTCACTGAGGTTCTTGTCTGGACTGTTATTAATCGATTCTGGAAACCCGGCGGCAAGGGGGTATTTGAAAACAGAACCTCTCATCTTAAACAAAAAGATATGGAAAAGGTCATGACAAAACTTTTCGCCTTTTTAGTCGATGATTCACATAATCCTTTGAGGGAGGACTATCTTTCGAGGGAAAGTATCATAAAGTCGCTGGTTATTGTGAATTTTGCCACTAAAAGCTCACCAAACAAGCTTTTTGATGTTGACTTTGTACTTCTCCACTCATGGGGTGCATTTTTTATAATTAGCCTTAAGCATGATCATTCAACGTACGAACCTGCGTACACGATTATTTTGCCACAACGGAATATACGACCTCTACTTATAACATAATTTAC